>CBDUCW010000293.1:0-3101 GCA_965365745.1 uncultured Trueperaceae bacterium | reverse complement strand
GCGCGCGGCCTTCTCGGCCGCGTCGGCGTAGATCACGCCGCCGACCTCGAGGCGTCCACGCGGTTTGACCACCGTCCTCTGGTTCGCCACCACGCCGACGGGGTACCCCCCGAGCCGCCCGGTCCCGCACACGACCGTCATGCCGTAGTCGGCCTTGTAGGCGTCGAAGCGCGAACCGTCGAGGAGCCGGGCCAGGATCTCGTGGACGTCGTACGGCTGGCTTCCGCCCTCGAGCGGAAGCAACCCCTCGAGGTCCTCGGGCGGCGCCTCGGGGGCGGCCGCATCGGAGCGGGCGCGCGCCCAGCCGGCGAGGTCGGGGGCCGCGTAGCTCGACGCCAGGCGCCGGATCCGCGCGAGGGCGGCGGCGTCGTCGGGTTCCCGGTAGTCGACGGTCCCGGCGACCTCGGCGTGCATGGCGGCGCCGCCGAGGGTCTCGCTGTCGACCTCCTGGCCGATCGCGGCCTTCACCAGCGCCGGCCCGGCCAGGTAGAGCCCCGAGCCCTCGGTCATGATCAGCGTGTCGCACATGACCGGCAGGTAGGCGCCCCCGGCGACGCAGTTGCCCATGATCGCGGCGATCTGCGGGATCCCCGCCGCGCTCATCCGGGCGTTGAGGTAGAACACCCGCCCGAAGTCGTCCTGGTCCGGAAAGATCTCGTCCTGCATCGGCAGGTACACGCCCGCCGAGTCGACGAGGTAGACCAGCGGAAGACGGTTTTCGAACGCGATCGTCTGGGCCCGGATCACCTTCTTGCTGGTGATCGGGAAGAAGGCGCCCGCCTTGACCGTGGCGTCGTTGGCGATCACCATCCAGGGGCGGCCGTGGATCGCGCCGATGCCCGTGACCACCCCGCCCGACGGCGCGCCCCCGACGTCGGCGTAGAGCCCGTCGCCGGCGAAGAGCATCAGCTCGTCGAACGTGGCGTCCGCGTCGATCAGGGCCTCGATGCGTTCGCGCGCGGTCGTTCGGCCCTTGGCGTGTTGGCGGCGAACCGCGCGCTCGCCGCCCCCGGCGCGAATCCGAGCGCGTTCGACGGCGAGCGCGTCGGCCGCGGCCGACCACGCCGCGCGATTGCCGTGGAACGGCGCCGCGCGGCGCTGCTCGAGCGTCAGCGCCGTACGCAGCCGGTCGACCGGGTCGCGAAAGCTCACGGGCCCGCGCGACCGTGCCGACGTGCCGTGGGAGCCCACGTCCGGGGCGCCTTTGTCGCAGCCGCCATCCCCCGGTGCGGCGACTCCGCCGCCAACGCGCGCCCCGCGGGCGCGAAGCTCACGCCGCGCCGTCGATGCGCACGACCGCCGTCAGCATCAGCAGCCCACCGCCGGCGTTCTCGATCGTGTGAGCGGTACCGGCCGGAAGCGTCAACACCTTGCCCTTGCCGAGCCGGATCCGGCGCCCCGCTTCGCCGTGGGTCGTCACGATCGCCTCGCCCTCGACGACGCGGTAGACGCTGCCGCCGGCGAAGGCCCGCTCCTCGAGCGTCTGCCCCGCTTCGAAGCAGATCGCGTCGACGCGCAGATCGGCGGTCGCGGCGAGCGTGGTGGTCTCGACGTGGTCGAGCGAGAAGCGGCGTGCGTCGGAGATCGCCGCGACGGTGGGAGCGCTGGGAGTGTTCACTGGGATCCTTCCGGACGAGCTCGCAGGGGAATCGCGTGGATGCTCGCATTCTACGCGCGGAAGCGCCGCCGCGTTCGCGGCCGCGGCCGCTCCCATCGCGCGGCCCCGGTGCCGAGAAACGGCTCCTGCGCGGGCCTATTCACTTCATGTGGATACGCCGTCGGGTCTGTGGATAACTTCTAGGACTTGACATCGGAGGATCGGTTTGCTAGGGGATCGGCCGAAGTATACGGGCCTGTATTTTTGCGTCCCACAGGGAATAACTGGCCGTCGGGCGCGACGAATGCCCGCCCAGCGGGCGCTCGTCGAGTTATCCACAGGTTGGCCACAAATTGTGGATAACTCCGCGTTTCGCGTCAGGGCCACGCGTCTCGCCGCTCGCCCGCCGCGACGCGCCGGTGGAGCGACCGCCGCGACCCCGCGCGAAGCGCATTCGCGGCGCATAGCGGACGCACTCTATGCAGCGAAATCGTCGAACACACGACCGCGGACCGAGGCCCGGCTCGCTCGCGTTCGCCCGTCCGACCGCGACGCTAGGCAGCCTCGGCGGCGCGGACCGCTTCGACGAACGCGTGCACTTTCGCGGGATCCTTGACGCCCGGTTCCGACTCCACCCCCGAGGCGACGTCGACCGCGTACGGTCGCAGCGCCGCGATCCCTTCGGCGACGTTTTCGGGGTCGAGGCCGCCGGCCAGGATCAGGCGCGGCAGCTGCCGCAGCCCGGCCGCCTGCTCCCAGTCGAATCGCTCGCCGCTGCCCGGCCGAAGGCCGTCGATCAAGACGGCATCGGCGGGATAGCGCGTCATCACCTCGGGGCGCAGGCCGGGCGTGAAACTCCAGGCCTTGATCACCTGCACCGAAGGGCGCAGCGCAGCGGCCACGGCGGGCGTCTCCGCTCCGTGGAGCTGCACGGCGTCCAGCCGAAGGGCGCCCACGAGGCGGCGAACGTCGTCGGGCGAGGCGTCCACGAACACGCCGACGCGCGTCACCAGCGGGCCGACCGCCGCGGCGATCTCGGCGGCCTGCATCGCGTCGACGCGTCGTTTCGAGCGCTCGGCGAAGATCATCCCGATCGCATCGGCGCCGGCTCGCTCGGCGAGCGCGGCATCCTCCGGCCGGGTGATCCCGCAGATCTTCACGCGCACCCGTGCGAATCCAGCGGTGCGGCGCGCCGCCTCGGTCGTGTCGGACATGGCGCCGAGTATCGCACGGGGCCGAACCGCGACCGGATGCGCGAGCGCGCCGGCGGGCGACCGGACCCGCCGTCGGGTGCTCGGCGCGCACGGCGGGCTCGGCGCGCGCCCCGGCTCGGATGTCCGCGGCCGAGGGCGGGTGCGTCGGCCCGCCCTCCCTAGGACCAGGCTTCGCCCGGGGCGGCGAGGTCCCGCGCGACGTCGCGCAGGTGCGTCACGGTCGGCCGGGCC
This sequence comes from uncultured Trueperaceae bacterium, assembly GCA_965365745.1. Classification (GTDB taxonomy): domain Bacteria; phylum Deinococcota; class Deinococci; order Deinococcales; family Trueperaceae; genus CBDUCW01. Next base: position 59 of record CBDUCW010000293.1, on the reverse strand, counting down.
GCCGGACCGGCGAGCAGCACCGCGTCGATGCGCATCGGCGGAAGCCGTCCGCGGTAGCG
>CBDUCW010000292.1:0-3115 GCA_965365745.1 uncultured Trueperaceae bacterium | reverse complement strand
GCGCGCTCCCGCCCGTGCGTTTCGCAGGCACTTGTGAGAATTCCCACTGCGCCCGCGTTTGTGAAGGTGGTTACGCATCACCATTTCGTCGTTGGTCTAGAGTCAGGAACCTCCAAGGGAGACGGAGCGGATTCACCCCCGCGTGCTGAGAGACCACGCGGGGGTGGACACTGTTTGGTGGGCCGATCATTGGGCCGGTCGATGGGCCGAGGTGGGATCCCGACGCGGTGCGCCGGGTCGGCACGGCGGCCGGAGGCGTCGCGAGCCGGCGTGGGCCGCGAGGTGCCGGTACGCTGGGGCGATGCCGAACGAACCGACGAACGAGGCGCAGGTGGCTGCGGACGACCCGGCGGGCGAGACCCGCACGGGCACCGCGGATCGCCCCGGCGCCGTCTGGCGCGCCGAGGTCCCCGACCTCGTGCTCCCGGGATCGAACGAGATCATGCGGATGAAGAGTTGGGAGTACAAACGCTTCCGCGACGATCTCTACCTGCAGGTGCGCGCGGCGCTCGCGCCCGCACCGCCGGCCGAGCCGCTCGCACGCTGCGCGATCCGCATCGAGATGCTGCGGCCGCGCCGGCGCCTGCTCGACGTCGACGGCAAATACGGATCGGTCAAGCCGCTCCTCGACGTGCTGCAGCCGCCACGCACGTACTCGCGCCCGGTGGGGCGCCTGCGGGTGAAAGACCAGACGATGGGGCTCGGGCTGATCGCGGCCGACACCGACGCCGAGGGTGGCCTGGATCGGGGCTGCGTGGCCGAGCTCCGGGTCCTGCAGAGGGTCGGCGACGCCGGCCTCCGGCTCGAGGTCGTCGCGCTCGACTGAGCCGAACGCGGACCGGAGCGGGCTGGGGTTCGTTCCCGTGACCCACGCCCATGACGGGGGTCGAACCGATGATTATAGCGTGGGGAACGTGGTTTTTCGACATCGTGTGCTATCTTGGACGTCATGTTCAGTATCGGAGACAGTGTCGTATTTCCGAGCCACGGCGCGGGAGTGATCGAAGAGATCGCCACCCGCGACGTTCTCGGTGAATCCAACGAATACCTGCGTCTCGTACTCGTCCGCGGCGACATGGAGATCATGGTGCCCGCCGAAAAGGGGCGCGAGATCGGCATGCGCCCGACGATCGACGCCGACGAGATTCCGCGCGTCAAGGAGGCCATGGTCGACGCGGACCTCAACCTGCCGAAGTCCTGGCCCGCTCGCAACCGCAAGGAGCAGGAGATCCTCGAGAGCGGCAGCGCCTACGACCTGGCGCGCCTCATCGGCGCCCTGTCGATTCGCGATCTGCGCAAGGGTCTGCCCACGACCGAGCGCAACACGCTCCGCATCGCGATCTCGCTGCTCGCCTCGGAGTTCTCGCTCGTCGAGGGAACCGATCTCGACACGGCCACGGAGGTCGTGCAGGAAGCCCGCGAGTACGCGGCCAAGCAGAGCGAACTCAACTAGCGCTCACCCCAGCAAGAAAGCCCCAACAAACGAACGCGGGGGCGGCTCGAACGAGCCGCCCCCGCGCTTCGTGAATGGGTCGCCTTGTTAGTAGCGCCCGCCGCGCTGCGGTGCCGGCGCAGCGTTCGTGACCGAGACGTTGCGAGCCTGCGGGCCCTTCTGGCCCTGACCCACGTCGAACTCGACTTCGTCACCCTCGTTGAGGTTGCGGAAGCCGTTCCCCTCGATGGCGCTGAAGTGAACGAAGAGATCGTCCCCACCCTCGTCGGGCTGGATGAATCCGTAGCCCTTTTCCGAGCTGAACCACTTGACTTTTCCTGTAGCCATGCTTCTGTTCCTAACCGCCCCGGGCTCCGAGATGGAGCGCTCGTGGGCGTGATGAGCGTTCCGGATCGGCACGTCGCCGATCCGCATCCAAAACGGTCGTAGCGACGATTTTGGAACAGCGCATGATAGGCCGGGCGCGCACGGAGCGCAAGGTCTTCTGAACGCCTGGCCGCGCGATGGGGTCCATCGCACACCGGACTTCGAGGAAGCGCGGCCCTCACGGCCGTGGGTGCGTCGAGTCCGCCCCGGTGCAGCCGCGGCGTCAGCCATCGCGGGGGGCGGCCGCATCGCGTGCGCTCGCCGCGCCCCGGCCGAAGGACTCCATTGCGACCCAGCGTCCTTCGCGGCGCGCGGTGTCGGCCGCGAACGCCAGCAGGTGGCTCTCGAGCGAGGCGTCGACGGTGGGAGCGTCGGGGTCGAGTTCGCCGGTGGCCAGCATGCGAGCGAACGCGCGGGCCAGCGCGGCGTCGCCGCCGCCGTGGCCGGACGCGTCCGACGCCTCGCCGACCTCGATCCGCTCGCCGGCCGCCGACGGAAACGCGCCCGCCGCCGCATCGTCCGAGGGCCGGCGCAGCTCGAGCCACGGGTCGCGGGCCCGAAAGCATCCGAACAGGCTCGCCGCGTCGCCGTCGACGCGCAGGGTCCGGCCCTCTTCGCTGGCGGTGCCCACGACGGTGAGCGTCAGCGGGGTGCCGTCGCGGGCCTCGAGCAGGACCGATTGCCGATCGACCACGTCGTTGTCGGAGCGCCACACGCAGCGACCGTAGTCGCTCGCCGCCAGCGCGTCGCGCCGGGCTCGGGCGTCGAGTCCGGGCCCGAGCGCTTTCGTCGACCAGCCCCAGGCGTCGTCGACGTAGAACCGTCCGGCGTCGTAGGGGCAGGTCGCCGCGATCGAGCAGGCGTCGCAGCGGGCCGCCGCCCCGGGCGGCGCCGCCTCGGGGCGGAAGAGGGAGCGGCCGCCCGTCGACGCCACACGGGCCACGTCGACGCCGAAGATCCAGGTCAGCAGATCGAGATCGTGCGAGCACTTGGTGAGGATCAGCGGACCCGAGGTGGCCCGGCGGCGCCAGGCGCCGCGCACGTAGCTGTGCGCGAAGTGCAGGCGGTGGACGTTCTCCCGCCACGAGACCGCTGCGATCCGCCCCAGGGCCCCGGAGCGAACGACCCGGCGCACCGCCCGGAAGAACCGGGTGTGCCGCAGCACGTGGCACACCATGACGGTGCGATCGGAGCGCTCGGCGGCGCGCACGAGCCGCAGCGCCGCGTCCGGATCGGTGGCGAGCGGTTTCTCGAGCAGCACGTGCCAGTCCGCTGCGAGCGCCGCCTCAGCGATAG
>CBDUCW010000291.1:0-3177 GCA_965365745.1 uncultured Trueperaceae bacterium | reverse complement strand
GCCGCGAGCGCGCGCGCCAGGGCGCGACGGCATGACCGCGGCGGCACCCGTCGCTGCGGGTTGCGGAGGGCCGCGCGAGTCTTTAGGTGAGCGCATCGAACAAGTCCTGGAACCGCGCCGATGCAAAACGTCCTGCTGATCGTTCATCTGATCCTCGCGCTGTGCCTGATCGTCTCGGCGGCTCTGCTGTCGTTGCTCGCGGCGTTCACTGCCGATCGCTAGGCGTGGTCCGCGCCGAGCCCGTGGCGATGCCAGAACTCCGCCAGCCCCGCACCGGTCCCCACCGGGTCCTCGACGAGCATGAAGTGCGTGGCGCCGTCCACCACGACACCCTCGGCGTTCGGAAGCGTCGCCTGCAGCCACCGATGGACCTCGCCGAAGCGCGCCACGAGGTTCAGGCTGTCTCCGCCGAGCACGGACAGCGTCGGGTGGCGGATCGTGCCTGCCTGGCCCTCCGTCAGCGTCCACTCCATCAGCGCAGGGAGTTCGACGGCGAACGAGGTCGCAGCGTCCAGAACGGCCCGGTCGAATGCGCCGGGGAGCGCCTCCTCGAGACGCGGACGGTACCCGGGCCACCGCGCCTCGAGGAATCGATCGACCACCGTGGTCGCTCCCTCGGCCTCGTAGGCGGCGATGCCGTCCTCCAGCGAGGCGCGGTAGGCGCGACCGCTCTCGCCGACCATGAGCGCAGGCTCGAGAAGCGCGAGCGTGCGGACGGCGTCGGGGTGATCGAGCGCCAATTGCAGCGCGATGGCCCCGCCATACGAGTGCCCGACGACGTGCGCAGGCCCGATCTCGAGCCGATCCATCAGCGCCTTGCAGTCGGCGGCCTGACGCTCGATGCTCAAGCCCGCCGGGGCCGGACCGCTTCCCGCGTAGCCGCGGCGGTGATAGAGCACGAGCGCAAAGCGATCGGCCAGGCCTGGAACCGACCCGAGCGGTCGGAAGGTGTCGGCGACGAACGCGCCGTGGACGCAGACGACCGGCTCGCCGTGTCCGATCCGGGTGTACTCCAGTGCGCCATCGTCGATCTGCAGGATCTGCATCGCGGGCTCCACCTCCCGTCGAGCGCCCGGCAGGCACCCGGGCTCGCACCGTGCGCTGCGTCGCATTGTACGGGTGGGGCGCTCGAGCCGGAGAGCCACGGTCGCCCTGGCTGCGCGTCCGGCCGGGGGACCTCGGCGCGGCGTTGGCCACGATCGGGCCCAGCCCCGCGCGCGGGCGTGCCTCCCGGTAGATTGATGCCTGAAGCACGACGCTCGCGTCATCCCTCGCGCGACGCCAAGGAGGGCCCATCGAATGGATCCCACCGCGAAGATCGACTACATCGAAATCCCCGCCCGCGACATCGCCGCTTCGAAACGCTTCTTCACCGAGCTGTTCGGCTGGACCTTCACGGACTACGGCGACGGGTACACGAGCTTCGACGACGGGCGGCTCACGGGCGGCTTCTATGCAGCCGAGCGCGCAGCGTCGGTCGAGAGCGGAAGCGTCCTCGTCGTGTTCTACGTCGGCGACCTCGAGGAAAGCGAAGCCCGCGTCCGCGACCTCGGAGGCATCATCACGCGCCCAATCTTCTCGTTCCCCGGCGGTCGGCGCTTCCACTTCGCCGACCCGAGCGGAAACGAGTTCGCGGTGTGGTCCGAATGACGCCCCAGGGGGACGTCCGCCACCTCGCACGGATCACCGAGCGGGCCGAACGCGATGCGTGGTCGCGGTCGTACGAACTCGCTCCGCCCGCCATCGCCGACGAACTCGGGCTCGCCGTGCACCGCGTCGGCACCGCGCACGTGCTGGTGATGGCAGCGTCCGACATCCCGCTCTTCAATCGCGCGCTGGGGATCGGGATGGACGGCCCCGCCACGGACGACCACCTCGACGAGATCATCGGCATCTACGAGGACGCCGGCGTGTCGCGCTTCGTCATCTCGCCCAGCGAGCACGCCGAGCCCGCCGATCTGCCCGCGCGGCTCGAGGCGCGCGGGTTCGCGGCGAGCTTTCGCTTCGCCAAGATGATTCGCGGCCCCGATCCGGCCCCCGATCGACGCACGGATCTGCGGATCGAGGCGATTGGGGCGGAGCACCGCGAGGCGTACGGTCGCGTGCTCGCGCTCGGCTTCGAGACGCCCGAGCCCACCGGCCCCTTGTTCGCCGGCTCGATCGGCGACCCGGAGTGGCGTCACTACCTCGCCTTCGACGGGGACGAACCGGTGGCCACCTCGGCGATCCACGTTCGCGACGGCGTGGCCTGGTGCGGGATGATGACCACCCTCGAAACGCACCGCGGGCGGGGCGTCCAGGGGGCGATGTTCGCGCGCCGCATCCAGGACGGGCTCGATCTCGGCTGCAGCTGGTTCGTCACCGAGACGGGGGAGCAGACGCCCGAGAATCCGAACCCGTCGTACCGGAACATGCTGCGGGTCGGGTTCGAACTGGTGGAACACCGAAGGAACCACCTTCGCTCGTAGGGGGCGAATTCGCGCATGTGGTTTGGCGGCGCGGGCGATGGCGCACACGTACCCGTGGGCCGGCCGAGATCGAGATCGCTCCGGCTTCCGTCAGGCCTGTGTCCTGGGGGCGTGACGCGTGCCCACCGCCCCGCGATTCGTCGGCCTATGCTCGAATCGTGTCTCCCAACACAGTCTGAACCGCTGGGGTCCGGGCTCGTCTCTGTTGTTGCTTGGAGGTCAGACATGCGGAATGCGTTTGTGAGGGTCGTACGCGTAGCAGCTCTGCTGGGACTCGCAGGAGCCGTGTTCGCCCAAGGCCGCGGCCACTCGATGGACCAGATGCTGAAAGCCGGATGGGACTGCTTCCCCGTTCCCGGTCTTGGCATGCACTGCACGCGCGCGCCGATCGGCCAGCTCGTCGGGGATCCCACGATCGTCGTCAAGGTGTACGACACCGACACGGGCGCGTTCCTGTCGACGGAGCTGCTCATGCACGAAGACCTCTACCAGGAGCAGCCCTGCCCGCAGGAGGGCGCGGAGCACTGGCACTACCTCGGGGGTCCTCCGTACTACGCCTGCCATCACCGATAGCTCACTCGATTCGACAAACGGCGCCCCCTCGGTCGAGGGGGCGTTCTTCTTGGTCGACGTCGACTGCCGAATCCGGCGCCCTCCAGGCGTCTGCATTTCCGACACGAGCTCGGCGTGACGATGCGCTACGCGTCGA
>CBDUCW010000290.1:0-3220 GCA_965365745.1 uncultured Trueperaceae bacterium | reverse complement strand
GTCCCCGTCTCGCCTCTTCCCGTTGGGCCCGCACGCGTGCGGGCCCAACGCTTGGTGCGCATGCACCTTCGCTGTTCGCTGGCGATCGACGAGACGAGAGCGTGTCCTCTCGGTGGACTCGCCGAGGCACAGGTGTGGTTCGCGTCGGTGTTCGCAGGCGGTGCGGTCGAGAGTGTTCCAGCGACGATCATCGGCGTTCAGCCGACCGGGAAGGTACGACCAGGCCGACCAAGCGCTCGTCGGGGCGGGGACTCGAGCCTGCGCTTCTGGCCGCCAACGAAGGCCTCACACCTCTTCGTCGAAAAACAACTCCGCCTTGATCGCGTCCTCTTCCTCGATGTTCCCGCCCAGCGCCGCCGCCAGCAGCCCGATCGTCGACAGGAACGCCACGAACCGGAAGCGCGGAAACTCCTCCGGCGCGAAGCCCGCCCATGCCGACGTGACCTCGAGCGGGAACAGCCACGACGAGGCGTAGAGCAGCGCGAACATGGCCGCCCACAGCGACACCATCCCGACCATCAGGGTGAAGAACAGGACGATGCGGCTGCGCGCGAGCTGCTCCGACCAGCCGCGGCCGCGCCCCACCTGATCGAGGTGCTGCCCGATGTAGATGAACACGGTCGCGAGCACGACCGCGCCCACGGTCAGCGGGACGAGCAGCAGCGGGTTCATGTGGCTGCCCGCCTCCCACGACTCGGCGGTGATGAGCAGCACCAGCAGGGTCACCGCCACGGCGGCGGTGAGCCTGCCCAGGTAGAGCGGGATCCGCCACGGGCGGTAGCCCCAGACGCTCTTGGCGATGCCCCACCAGTCCTCGTAGAACGCCCGGATGTAGAAGGTGATGGTGTTCCAGGTGCGCTTGGTCTCCTCGAGTCGCGCGTCCGTGACGTCGTGGAGGACGTCCTCGACCTCCTCCGCCTGGTCCTCGGGGAACGGCAGCAGCTCGAGCGACTCGACCTCCGGGGAGCGCATCGGCCCCTCGTCGCGCGTGTCGAGCGTGAACAGGTGCCCGAGCAGGTGCTGTGCGAGCGCGGCGAGGCGTTCGGGGAGCAGCGACTTGTGGCCCAGCCGCGCGCTCGACATCACCGCGACCTCGAGGGCCGACGAGGGAACGCCCAGCGTCGAGATGCGCCGCCGCGGCTCGAGTTCGTTGGGCACGACCACGAGCGCGTAGTCCCAGCGCCGGTGCAGCTTCTCCTCGCCGCCGATCTCGAGCAGGTTGAGCGGCCGGAGCGACCCGCGCGGCGCGAAGCTCCGCCGCTCGGCCTGCGGCATCTGCCAGTCGAACATCGGAAACTGCGCCTCGAGCTGCGCCTTGAGCTGCGCCCGCGCCTGGTCGTAGGCGTCCAGCAGCTCGACGTCGCGGAGGTCGGCCGCCACGATCCACCCCACCACCAACTTCGGCTTGGGCGCCTCCGCCGCGGGGGCGGGATCCGCGCCAGGCCGGGGTTCGCGATCGTGCGTCGAGGACGAGGAGATCAGGCTCACGAGGCGAGTGTAGCAAGCGGCGTTCGGGCCCTTGGAGACGGGACGAATGCCCGGAGCCCCGCTGCTATACTCCCTCATCGTTCCGCTCCCGTGCTCGGGGGCTCGCCCCGGCCGGGTCCGTCACGAACCTGGGCTCCCGGGCTGCGCTCCGAGCGCTCGACCCCTCGGGTCCCCGCCTCCGCCACCGGCGCTGCGCGTCGCGACCCGACGCCTCGGCCCACCCGCCCGTCGCTCGACGCGACCGCGCTTCGAGCTCCTCCCCCCGCCGAAGGGACCGGATCCATGTCGAACATTCGCAACGTGGCTGTGCTCTCGCACAGCGGCGCCGGCAAGACCTCACTCGTCGAATCGATGCTGTGGACGGCCGGTTCGATCGACACGCTGGGCAGCGTCGAGGCCGGCACCAGCCAGGGCGACACCCTGCCCGAGGAGCAGCGCCGCAAGATCTCGATCACGACGAGCGTCCACCCGCTGACCTGGGAAGGGCACCGCTTCAACCTGCTCGACGCACCGGGGTACGCCGACTTCGTGGGCGAGATCCGCGGCGCCCAGGCGGCGGCCGACGCGGCGTTGATCGTGATCTCGGCCGTGTCCGGCGTGGCCGTGGGCACCGAGCGCGTGTGGACCAGCAGCTTCGAGCGCGAGCTCTCGACCCTGTTCGTGATCAACAAGATGGACCGGGAGAACGCGGACTTCTTCCGAACCATGGTCGACATCGAGCAGACGCTGCCGGGCAACATCGCGGCGGTGCAGATCCCCATCGGCCAGGCCGAGGACTTCCGCGGCGTCGTCGACCTGCTGCGCATGAAGGCCTACACCTTCGACGCCGGCAAGGAGTCCGAAGGCGACATCCCCGCCGAGGTGCGCGGCGTCGCCGAGGAGTACCGCGAGCGCCTCGTCGAGGCGATCGTCGAGACCGACGACGATCTGATGATGCAGTACCTCGAGGGCGAGGAGCTCGACCCGATCACGCTGCGCGGCGCCTTCTACCAGGCGGTGCGGCGCAACGAGCTGACGCCCGTGCTGCTGACCTCGGCGATCGACCACGACGACAAGCACCCGATGGGGATCGAACGCCTGCTCGAGTTCATGACCGGCGGCGTGCGCTTCGTCGAGGACCATCAGCCGCTCCCCGTGCTCGAGGGCGATCCGCCCACGCTCGGCGAGGGCGGCCCGTTCAGCGCGCGCGTATTCAAGACCGTCATCGACCCGTACCTCGGCCGCGTCTCGATGATGCGGGTGTTGTCGGGGACGCTGCGGGCGGGCGACACGGTCTTCGACGCCGCGAGTGGCGAAGCGATCCGGGCGGCCCACCTCTACACGCCGCGCTCCGACAAGCTCGACGAGGTGAAGGAGCTCGCCGCCGGCGAGATCGGGGCGCTCACGAAGGTCGAGGCCCTGCAGACCGGGGCGACGGTGACGACCAAGGACAACCGCTTCGTGTTGGCGCCGATCCGCTACCCGTCACAGGTGATGGCGCTGGCGCTGTTCCCCGCGTCGCGCAGCGACGAGGACAAGATGGGCGACGCGCTGCAGAAGGTCACCGACGCCGATCCGACGCTGCGGCTCGAGCACGACCCGGACACGCACGAGACGGTGCTCTGGGGCATGGGGCACGTGCACTTGCAAGTCGCCATCAACACGCTAAAGGATCGCTTCGGCGTCACGCTCGAGACACGCACGCCGCGCATCGCCTACCGCGAGACGATTCAAGGGCAAGCCGGGTCGCGCT
>CBDUCW010000289.1:0-3225 GCA_965365745.1 uncultured Trueperaceae bacterium | reverse complement strand
CGATGATCGCGAACATCGGGAGGAACATCCCGGCGACGATGAAGCCGACGACGATCCCGAGGAACACGATGAGGGCGGGCTCGAGCGCGGCGGTCAGCTGATCGACCGCCTCGTCGACCTCGCGCTCGTAGAAGACCGCGATCTTGTCGAGCATGTCGTCGACCGCACCCGTCTCTTCGCCGATCGAGATCATCGACGACACCAGAGGCGGGAACACTTGCGGGTACGCCGTCAGGGTCGAAGAAATCTGTTCCCCCTTCTGCACGTTGTCCTTCGCCTCGTCGAGGATGTCTTCGATGATGATGTTTCCGGACGTGCCCTTCGTGATTTCGATCGACTCGATGATGTTGACGCCGCTGCGCAGCAGCAGTCCGAACGTGCTCGAGAAGTTCGCGATGGCGGACTTCTTGATGAGGGGGCCGAACACGGGCAAACGGAGGAGGATACGGTCGATCACGTGTCGCCCGTTGTCGGTCCGGTAGTAGAAGCCGATCCCGACCACCGCCAATGCGATGACCCCGAGCAGGATGTACCACTGGTTCTGCAGGAAGTCGCTGATGGCGAGCAACACAACCGTGATGATGGGGAGTTCGGCGCCCAGCTGCATCAGGATCTGCCCGAACTGCGGCACGATTCCCGTCAGCAGGAAGTACGTCACGCCGAGGGCGATCACGAGGACCACCGTCGGGTAGGTCAGCGCCGTCCGAATCTTGCCTCGCAACGCCGCGGCCTTCTCCTTGTAGTCGGCAACGCGGTTGAGGATCCCATCGAGATTCCCCGACACTTCGCCGGCCTTGACGAGGTAGATGTACAGGTTGTCGAAGATCCTGGGGAACTTCGCCATCGCATCGGAGAGCGGAAGCCCCGTCTCGACGTCCTCGCGGATCTTCTTGAGCGCGTCCTTCATCCCCTGCTTGTCGGCCTGCCGTTGCAGGATATTGAGCGACTGGACGACCGGAAGCCCCGCATTGATCACGGTCGCGAACTGACGCGAAAAGATCGTGAGATCTCGAAGCCCCGGGCGCGACCCAAGGTCGAGCCACTTGGGGAGCTTGACGTCCATGTTCAGGCCCGTGCTCGGCGCCTTGATCTCCGAGATGAAGTAGCCCTTCTCACGGAGCGATGCCGCCACGTCGCGCTGCGACGAAGCCTCCATCGTCGCGGTGATCACCTTGCCCCCGCGGTCACGCGCTTTGTATTCGAAAACCGGCATCGTGCCTCCTTCGTTGGCTCCCGCCAGTCTACCGACGGGGCGGTGGGCGAGGCTGGAAGAATCCTCACGTCGGCTCGGGTATCCTCCGCGAGATGCCGCGCGAATCCAAGAACGCCAAGCGGGAGCGTGCCCAGCGCGTGCTCGACGAACTTCGCTCGCTCTACCCCGATGCCGCAACGGAGCTCGACTTCGGCACGCCGTTCGAACTCCTCGTCGCGACGATCCTGTCGGCCCAGGCCACCGACGTCAGCGTGAACGCCGCGACCCCGGCCCTGTTCGATCGCTTCCCCGACGCCGACGCGCTCGCCGCGGCGACGCCGGAGGAGGTCGAGCCCTTCATCCAGAGCATCGGCCTCTACCGCGGCAAGGCGAAGCGCATCGTGGGCACGGCGCGCAAGCTCGTCGACGAACACGGCGGCGAGGTTCCCAACGACATGGACGCCCTGCTGGCGATGCCCGGCGTCGGCCGCAAGACCGCCAACGTGGTGCTCTCGAACGCCTACGATCGGCCGGCGATCGCCGTCGACACCCACGTCGGCCGCCTGGCGCGGCGCCTGCGGTTCAGCCGCCACGACGACCCGAACAAGGTCGAGCGCGACCTGCAGCAGCTGTTCCCCGAATCGGCGTGGATCTTCCTCCACCACGCGTTGATCCTCCATGGGCGGCGCGTCTGCGGCGCGCGCTCGCCCGACTGCGCCGCCTGCAGCCTGGCGCCGCTGTGCCCCTCGCGGCGGGCCTAGGCCCATCGGCAATGTAAGCGCCCACGCGCCGTCCTGGACGGCGCATTGCTATGTTTCCAGCCATGTATGACCTGATCATCGTCGGCGCGGGCCCGATCGGCATCGAGGCCGCGATCCGGGCCAAGCGCGCCGGTCTGCGGTACCTGCTGGTCGAGAAGGGCGCGATCGTCCATGCGATCTACCGCTACCCGACCTACATGACCTTCTTCACCACCGCCGAACGCCTCGAGGTGGGCGGGCACCCGCTCGTCACCGCGACGGGCAAGCCGACCCGCAAGGAGGCGCTGGCCTACTACCGCAAGGTCGTCCACAACGAGGCGCTCGACGTTCGCACCTTCACCGAGGTCGTGGGCCTCGAGCGCCGGCCGCCGGACGCCGCGAATGCTGCCGACGGCGCCTTCGACGTCGCGGTCCGCCGCCGCGATCGCGACGACGCGCCGACGGTCACGCTGGCCGCGAAACGCGTGGTGCTGGCCACCGGCTACTTCGACAACCCGAAGATGCTCGGTGTTCCCGGCGAGGATCGCGCCGACGTGTCGCACTACTACACCGAGGCCCACCCGTTCTACGGGCGCGACGTGACCATCGTCGGCGCCGGGTCGTCGGCGGCCGACACGGCGCTGGATCTGTTTCGGGGCGGAGCCCGCGTGACGATGATCCACCGCGGCGACGACTTCCGGCACTCGCTCAAGTACTGGATCCGCCCGGACCTCGAGAACCGCGTCGAGGAAGGGTCGATCACGGCGCACTTCGGCACCGAGGTCGTCGAGATCCGCGACGGCGAGGTCATCGCCGAGCAACGCGACGGACGGCGGATCCGCATGCCCACCGACCAGACCTTCCTGCTCACCGGCTACGCCGCCTCGACGGAGCTCGTCGAGCGCCTCGGCGTCGAGGTGGACCCCGAGACGCGGGCGGCGGCCCTCGACCCCGAGACCTACGAGACGAACGTTCCGGGCCTGTACCTGATCGGCTCGGCGGGGTTCGGCACGCGAACCTCCGACGTGTTCATCGAGAACGGTCTCGTGCACGCCGAGAAGGCCATCGACGACATCGTGGCCCGGTCCGAGGCGGCCGTACCCGCCTAGCGACGCCCCCTCCGGCCGACCTCGCTGTGGGACAGGCGCCGACGCCACGTCGTGAGCGTCCGGGTACACTCGAGCCAACGCTTCGCACTCGATCGGAGGTCGAGCATGGACGCTTCATCGCGCACCATCGGCATCGTGCTCATCGTCGTCGGTGGACTTCTGTTCCTCGGCCAACTCGCCGGCT
>CBDUCW010000288.1:0-3232 GCA_965365745.1 uncultured Trueperaceae bacterium | reverse complement strand
TCGAGGGCTCGGGACGGGCGAGTTCGAACGGGACGGGTCGGATCCATGGCGGCATGGTAGCACCGTCGCAGACGGCGTCCCTGAGCGGATGATGAGCATCGGGGACGCCTGATAGACTTCGCTGCGTGACGTCCTCGACCTCGGCCCGCGTGCTCGTGATCTCGGCCTCCATCGGCGGCGGCCACGTCGCCGCCGGCAAGGCCACGGTCGCCGAACTCCGCGCGCGCGGCGTCACGGCGGAGCACGTCGACCTGCTCGACGCCACCACGGCCCCGTTTCGGCGGCTGTACCGCCAGGCCTACTTCGACCTCGTTCGCACGGCACCCGAGATGGTCGACTGGCTCGGTCGACGCATGGATCGGCAGCCGACCGAGCGGAAGGGGCGCCAGGCCCGCGTGCGGGCCCGCTTGACGCGTCTCATCTCGGCCGAGCTGCCGCGCCGCCTCGACGCCTTCGAACCCGACCTCATCGTCCATACCCACTTCCTGTCGCCGGAGATCCTGTCGTCGCTGCGCCGCGAGGTGCCTCCGCAATCGGTGGTCGTGACCGACTTCGTGGCCCACAACCTGTGGCTGCAGCCCGGGATCCGGCACTACTTCGTCGCCTGCGACGAGGTCGCGGTCCACCTCCGCGCCAGCGGTGTGGACGCCGAGCGCGTGTCGGTCACGGGCATCCCCATCGACGCGGCGTTCCGCGAACCCCCGGGGCGCGCCGAGGCCCGGCGCAGCCTCGATCTCGACGTCGAGCGCGACCTGATCCTGCTGGTCGCCTCGGGCATGGAGCGCGGGACCGTCGAGCGCCTCATCGAGCAGGCCGCCGCCGTCCGCTGGCCCCACACGGTTGCGGTGATCTGCGGCCGCAGCGAGGACCTGCTCGGCCACGTGCGCGCCACGATCGACCGGGTGACCGACCGCCAGGCCCCCGGATCGGCGGTCCTGGCGAGCTTCCAACCCATGGGCTTCACCGATCGCATGCCCAGCTGGCTGGCCGCGGCCGATCTCCTCATCGGCAAACCCGGCGGCCTGACCACGTCCGAGGCGCTCGCCTCGGCGCTGCCCTTCGCCGTCGTGCAGCCCTACCCCGTCCAGGAGGAGGGCAACGCCAACTACCTGCTCGAGCACGGCGCCGGCTTCCGCATCGACCCGCTCACCACGTACGGCCTCAAGGTGCGCTCGTTCCTGGAGGATCCCGAGCGGCGGGCCCGCATGAAGGCCGCGGCCGCCTCGCTGGGACGACCGAACGCGGCCGTCGAGATCGTCGACCGGCTGCTCGACGACCTCGGCTCGTGAAGCGTCGACGAACGGGGCGCTCGCCGGCCTTCGCCGCCGGGCTCGCGGGGTGGCTCGTCGCCTGCGGCCTCGTCGCCGTGGCCTGGGCCCAGGGTGCTTCCGCGGACGCGGCGGAGGCGACCCGCCCGGGACCGTCGACCGCGAACGTCGTCTCGATGCTCGCGGACGTGCCGCGCGCCGTCGACGTGCTCGTGCTGGGGAGCGAGCCGGAAGCGATCGTCGCGGCGGTGGCGGCGGCGCGGGACGGGGCGCGAACGGTTCTGGCGACGGCGGACGCGCGGCTGGGCGGGCTCTTCGTGCTCGGAGCGCTGAACGTTCTCGATCTTCGCACCGAGCCGCGCGACTTCCAGGAGGGTCTGTTCGCGGATTGGTGGGCGCGCGTCGGCGGCGGGACCGCCTTCGACGTCGCGCGGGCCGAAGCGGCCTTCGCCGCGATGCTCCGCGAGGCCGGCGTGACCGTCGTGCGGGCGCACGCCGAGCCCGTCGTCGTGGACGACCGCGTCGCGGGCGCCCGCTTGCGCCCCGTGGACGAGGCGGGCGCAGCGGACGGCGCGATCGAGGTCCGGGCAGCCCACACCATCGACGGGACGGCGGACGCCGACCACGCGGCAGCCGCCGGGGCGACCGCGAGCTTCGGCTGGCGGAGCTTCGGCCTGGACGCCCGGATGGCCGACACGCTGGTGTTCCGGATCGAGGGGCTGGACTGGGGCCGTTTGCAGGCCGCCCTCGAAGCTCGCGGACCCTCGTTCGCTCGGACCGACGACCGCGTCGCCTGGGGGCACTTCGGGGGGATCCCCGCGGCCTACGAGCCCGTGGAACCGGGGTTGCGCCTGCGCGGGCTCAACGTGGGCCGCCAGGACGACGGGAGCGTGCTCATCAACGCGCTCCTGGTGTACGGGATCGATCCGTTCGACGCCGCCTCGCGCAGCGAAGGGCGGGCGCGGGCCACGCGCGAGGCGCCGCGGATCGTCGCCTACCTCGCCGAGCGGATCCCGGGCTTCGCGTCGGCACGCTTCGGCGGCGTCGCCGACCGTCTGTACGTCCGCGAGACCCGCCACCTCGAGACACGCTGCACCCTCACCGTCGACGACCTCTTCGATCATCGCGTCACGCCCGCCGACGTCGCTGCGGGGGGCTACCCGATGGACGTGCAGACGATGACGCCCGCCGACGACGGCTACGTCTACGGCGTCCCGGCGATCTACGGCGGACGCTTGTGCATGCACGTTCCGACCGCCGTCGACGGGGTGTGGGTCGTGGGCCGGTCGGCGGGCTTCGATCCGATCGCCCACAGCTCGGCGCGGGTGGTCCCCTTCGGCATGGCACTGGCCGAAGCCGTCGGCGTCGCGGCAGCGCACGGCGCCGCCGTGGGGCGTGGGCCCGCGGACGTCGGCACCTCGAGCGGCGACATCGCCACGGTGCGCCGACGCTTGGCGGCGCTCGGCGCCTACCTTCCGCCGGTGGCCGATCGAGCGCCGCTCGGTCCGGCCGATCACCCGCACTACGCGGCGTATCGCACCCTGCTCCGTCGCGGCCTGGCCCTGGGCGGCTATTCGAACGATCCCGCCCTCGACGCCGCGATGCCGGCCCTCGGCCACCTCTACCTGCTCGCCAACGTGGGGCAGCGCTTCGCCGGCAGCGCCGGCCTCGGCGCCGCGTTGCTGGCGGCGGTGGGCACGCCGAGCGGTGACCTCACGGTGGAGTTGGCCCTGCGCCTTCAGGTCGCCGCCGCCTGCGCCCTGGGCGTCTGCCCCGACGACGCGTCGCTCGCGGGCCTCGTGACCGTCGATCTGGTTCCGCGCGATCTCGCCCGGCGCCTCGAGGCCGATCCGGCGGAGCCGAAACGGCTGCGGCGCGGCATGCGCGACAGGCTGAGCGGCACGCCGACATGGTTGTTGTAGCTGCGTACGCTGCGATGCGCGGCACCCCTGCTTGCACGCTCG
>CBDUCW010000287.1:0-3261 GCA_965365745.1 uncultured Trueperaceae bacterium | reverse complement strand
CTCGCGACCTACGGGATCGACCGGATCACGATCTTCTACTTCGTCGTCGGGGCCATCTATTGGCTCACGATGGCGCGCGTGGTCCGCCGCCGGGGACTCGGGGTCGGACTCCCAGGCCGGCGCGGGCGCTGCGACTCGGCGCACGTCGGAGGCGTGTCCCGCGGGTCCGCCGTCCGGGCCGGGGTCGTCGGTGCGCCCGTCCGGGAGCGCGTCGTCGTCCTCGCGCCGCACGCCTTGGCCCCGTCGGCGGGCGTCGGGAGCCTCTTCGTCGTGCTTGCGGGTTCCGTCGACGATCCACTTCGAGCCGTAGCTCCAGCTCCGGCTCGCGTGGTCGAGGACGTCGATCGGCCCCTTGGCGAATTCGTCGTCGCGGCCCGGGACGGCGTGGCGGAGGATCGTCTCCCAAAAGGCCTTGTGCTGCTGCGGCGCGACGTCGTCGTCGCCCACCAGGATCGCCTTCGCGAACATCATCTGGCCGAGGCCGAGCAGGCCGTGCGCGACCTTGTACGCCTGCCCGGGGTAGTCCTTGTCGATCGCCACGTTCACGAGGTTGTGGGCGATGCCCGCCGGGGGCATGTGGTAGTCGCGGATCTCGGGGAGGATCAGCTGGGCCGGCACGAGGAAGATGCGCTCCGACGCCTCGATCAGGTAGGCGTCCTCCATCGGCGGCCGACCGACGATCGTGGCCGGGTAGACCGCATCGCGGCGCATGGTGACGGCGGTGACGTGGAACGTCGGGTAGAGGTCCTCGAGCGTGTAGAAGCCCGTGTGGTCGCCGAACGGACCCTCGGTGCGCCACGGCTCGTCGGGATCGACGTAGCCCTCGAGCACGATCTCGGCGTGGGCGGGGACCTCGAGGTCGACGGTGACGCCCTTCGTGAGCTCGAGGCTTCGGCCCCGCAGGAAGCCCGTCAGCGAGAACTCGTTGATCCCGGGGATCGGCGGCAGCGGTGCGGTCGCCGCGTAGGTCAGCGCGGGGTCGCCGCCGAGCGCCACGGCGACCTCGAGCTTCGTGCCCGCCTTCCGCGCGTTCTCGAGGTGCCGCGCACCGGTCTTGTGGCGCTGCCAGTGCATCCCGGTCGTGGCGCGGTCGTAGACCTGCATCCGGTACATGCCGATGTTCGTGTCGCCCTCGATCGGGTCGCGGCTGATCACCAGCGGCAGGGTGACGAAGGGACCGCCGTCGTCGGGCCAGCAGGTCAGGACCGGGAGCCGGCCGAGATCGATCTCGTCGCCGCGCCAGACGACCTCCTGCACGGGGCCCCCGCGAACCCGCTTGGGCGGCAGCGAGGCGAGCTCGCGCAGCTTGGGAAGGTTCGAGGCCAGGCCGAGCAGGCCCCCGCCGAGCTTCACGTCGAGCAGGTCGCGAATGCGCTCGGCGATGTCATCGAGATCGTCGACGCCGAGCGCCCAGGCCATGCGCCGGCGGGTACCGTACAGGCCGATCGCGAGCGGGAGATCGCGCCCCTCGACGTTCTCGAACAGCAGCGCCGGCCCGCCGGCCTTGACGAAGCGATCGGCGATCTCGGTGATCTCGAGCTCCGCCGAGACGGGCTCGCGGACGCGCACGAGCTCGCCCGCGCGCTCGAGTCGGGTCAAGAATGCCTGGAGGTCGGTTGCCATGGCGTCATGCTACCGGCCCCGTCGTGATGCTCCGCGCCCCCGGCCACGGTCGGTCGGAGGCGCGGAAGGGGGGGCGCGAGGCCGTCGCTAGTCGGTGGGGCGCACCAGTCCGTAGGCCGCGACGGGATCGTCGGGCAGCGGCACGTGGTCGTCGCCCTCGATCCGCTTGGCGAGCAGGGCCTTCAGCTCGGCGATGCCGGACCCGTCGATCGCCGAGACGCTCAGAGCGTCGTAGCGGACCTCGAGCTGCTCCAGCGTCTGCGGGTGGGCGGCGTCGGACTTGTTGATCACGACGATGCGGGGGTTGTCGAGCTCGAGCTCGTCGAGGATGCGCTCCACCGCGTCCACGCGATCGGCGGCGCCCGGCGTGGCGCCGTCGACGACGTGCAACAGCACGTCGGCGTCGTGCAGCTCCTCGAGCGTGGCCCGGAAGGCGTTGACGAGTTCGTCGGGCAGGTCGCGGATGAAGCCCACCGTGTCGGTGTAGACCACCGCTTCGCCCCACTGCCCCATCGCGGGCAGCCAACCCTCGCGACTCGTCGGGCGCAGCGTCGCGAACAGCGCGTTGCGCATCGTGGCGTCGGACTTGGCCAGGGCGTTGAAGAGCGTCGACTTGCCGGCGTTCGTGTAGCCGACGAGAGCGATGACCGGAACCTCGCTCTCGTTGCGCGTCTTGCGGGTCTCGGCGCGCCGCCGACTGATCGTGTCGACCTCGTCCTCGAGGGCCGTGATGCGGTCGCGGATGCGCCGGCGATCGACCTCGAGCTTGGTCTCGCCCGGTCCGCGCGTGCCGATGCCGCCGCCCAGCCGCGACAGGGCTTCGCCGCGCCCGGCGAGGCGCGGAAGCTGGTACTGCAGCTGCGCGAGCTCGACCTGGACCTGGGCCTGCCGACCCTGGGCGTTCTGGGCGAAGATGTCGAGGATCACCTGGGTCCGGTCGAGCACCTTGAGCTTCGTCTCGGCCTCGATCTCGCGCGCCTGGGCGGGGGAGAGTTCGCGGTCGAAGACGAGCAGGTCGGCGTCCTCGTGGTAGGCCTTGCTGACCAGCTCCTGCAGCTTGCCGGCTCCGACCAGCGTCCGCGGGTCGGGCCGGCTCTTGCGCTGGAGGCTGGCGTAGGCGACGGTCGCGCCGGCGCTGGCGACGAGCTCCGCGAGCTCGTCGAGGCGGGCTTCGGCCTCGAGAGTCCCCTCGCCGGTGTCGAGGCCGACCAGGACCGCGCGCTCGGCCGAGCTGCGCTCGACTTCGCGCGCGCTGAAGGCGCGGGCCATCTCCTCCTCGAGGGCGCGGATCCGCTCGAGCACGTCGATCGATTCGAGCTCGCGAACGCTGCGCGGCTCGTCGATGAGCCAGTCCTCCTCCTCGCTCGTGGGGGGCGCGACCTGGGCGAAGTAGGCGTTTCCGAGCACCACGCCCCCGCGTTCGTCCCGGTCGACGTCGATGGCGACCATCGCGTCGAGCCGGTTGAGGAACAGAGCCGTGAGGTCGGCGCCGCTCAAGCCGCCCGGCTTGAGGTGCACGTGGACCAGCCGCAGCCCCGCGAGGCGGGACTCGGCCTCGCCGAAGCGGGGCGGGATCGGGGTGAGGTCGGCATCGCCGACGGCCACCGTCGCCACGCGCCCGCGCCGGTCGAGCAGCAC
>CBDUCW010000286.1:0-3292 GCA_965365745.1 uncultured Trueperaceae bacterium | reverse complement strand
CGTCGCATGTCGCCCGGCTGCATCGGCAAGCGCTCGGGCTCGGCCGTCGTCGGCAAGGCCGCCTCGAGGGCCTCAGCGAGGCGATCGAGACGCGCCCTTCCGGCTCGTCCGGATGCCGGGTACGAACGAGCGGAGTACCGGCACGGCGGACGCCCGCCTCGCCTTCGCCGACTTCTCCTCGTTCTTGATCGTCGGCCAATCGTCGCTCGACGGCCTCAACCAGCGTTTGGAGCAGGCCGTCGCCATGGCGCGCTTCCGTCCCAACGTCGTCGTGTCGGGGTGCCCCGCGCACGACGAGGACGACTGGCTCACGATCGACGTGGGCGAGATCGGGTTTCGTGGCGAAGGCCTTTGTTTCCGCTGCCCCATTCCCCAAGTCGATCCAGGAACGGGAAGCGTCGGGAAGGAACCGACCCGGACGCTTCTGACGTACCGACAGGGCCGGCACGTCGGGTTCGATTCGGGTCCGCTCTCTCGCAAGCCGTTCTTCGGCAAGCGATTCGGGCATCTCAACCCGGGCACGCTTCGCGTGGGCGACCGGGTACGTGTGCGCGAACGCGGGCGATGACGTGGCTGCCCCGCGCCGATCTCGGCCTCCGGCGGAGCGTGCCCCTGCAAGCCGATTCGTCGGTGCGAGGGCCCAGCCGCCACGCCTCGGCGAGCCGCGCATGTGGCGTCGAGACCACCCGGGGCCCCTGCCGATGCCGGCGAAGGGCGTACGATGGGAGCGTCGAACACAATGACGGGGACGTGCCGGGAGTCCGTCCGTGCCGTGCATGGCGGGCACCCGGCTCCATCCATCCTGTGATGCCCCCCTTCCACGGTGGGGCGTGCGCGACGGAGGGGAGGACGTTCGACGCGACGTGCGAATTCGCGTATCCATGAACGACGCGTTGCCAATCGCGACGCGTCAGATCGGGCGTCCCAAGCGGGGCGTCCACGAAGTCTTTGGAGAGGAAGTTCCATGCCGAAGTTCATGTTCCAAGGGTCCTACAGCCAAAAGGGAATCTCGGGCGTCATGAAGGATGGCGGTTCGGCTCGTGTCGCCGCGGCCCGAGCGGTCGCCGAGAGCGCGGGTGGTTCGCTGGAGGCGTTCTACTTCGCGTTCGGTGGGAACGACTTCTACGCCGTCGCCGATCTGCCGGACAACGCGGCGGCCATCGCGCTCGCCGCCACCGTCGGTGGCTCCGATGCCATCGGCCATCTCAAGACCGTCGTGCTGGTCAGCCCGGAGGAGGCGGACACCGCGGCGCAGCGGACCGTCGCCTACAGCCCGCCCGGCAGCTGAGTCCACGGAGACGAAATGGAACGGCCCTGACCAGCCAGTGGTCCGGGCCGTTCCGTCGGATGAGGCCGTGCCTCCGTGCGCTGCGACCGCCCGATCACAGACCCCTCAGGCGCTCCGACCTCTGCCGCTCGACGTGTCCCGACCCTTCGCAAGCGCTCGCCCGGCACGACCGATGGCGAAGGCCGCGACCATCGACAGCGCCAGCAGGAGCCACAGCGCGAGGCCGTAGTCGCCCGATGCGAGGCGCAGCGAGCCGACCGCGAGCGGCGCAACCGTCTGCGCCAGCGCGAACGCGGCCGTCATCCCCCCGCTGATGCTGCCGTAGGAGGTCGCCCCGAAGGTCTCGGCGACGAGCCCGGCGCGAGCGAGCGTGGTCGCGCCGTTGGCGAGCCCGAACAACCCGGCGAAGATCCACAGGCCCGCGACCCCGGGAACGAGCAACAGGCCGAGCAGCGACGCCGCCCGCACGACGAAGATCAGGACGGTGAGGCTTACGAGGCGGGCGCGGTCGCTGGCAGGCGTGAACAGCACCCGTCCGAGGACCTGCAGCAACCCGATCGACCCGGCCACGCTCGCCACGAGGCCCGGGGAGTACCCGCGCTCGAGCAGCAACGGCACGCTGTGCGCTGCGATCGCGACCATCGCGAAGCGATCGAGCCCGAACGCCGCGGTGAACCACCAGAACACGCTCGAGCGGAACGCGTCGCCCGCGCGCATCGCGGGCTCGCGCTCGAGGGAGTCCGCGGGATCGACGCGGGCGCCGTCGGGTTCGAGCCCGAGCTGCGCCGGCGACCGGCGGACGACGAACGCATGCAACGGCACCGCCGTCGTGGCGAGCACGAGGGCCAGGACCCGAAGCGCGGCCCGCCACCCCAAGCCTTCCACGAGCGCCGTGGCCAGCGGAATGAAGATCGTGCTCGCGAGTCCCCCCACCACGGTGACCGCGAGCATGGCGCGGATGCGGTCGCGCCGAAACCAGACGGCGATCACGGTGAACGCGACGTCGTAGAGCGAACCCGCCATCGCGAGGCCGATGCCGGCCTGCACCAAGTACAGGGCCGGGAGGGAGTCCACGTACGACCAGGCCAGGACGAGCAGCGCTCCGACCGCCGAGGCGATGCTCATCGGAAGTCGAGCGCCGCGCGCGTCCACGAGGCGGCCGACGGGCAGCGCCGCGAGGCCCGAGATCAGCAGCGCGAGCGAGAACGCGCCCGACGTCTGCGCGCGCGTCCACCCGAGTTCGACCTCCATGGGCAGCGTGAACACGGAGAACGCGTAGTACAGGATCCCGAAGCCGACCGCCTGCGTCACGGCCAGGGCCCAGGCGATCGTCCACCCGCGATAGCGGAAGCGCGGCCTCATCGGATCGACTCGTTGGGTCAGGCCCCCCCGTACGCCTCATCGGTGACGTGCTCGAGCCACTCGACGGCCACCCCGTCGAGAAGCTCTTGGATGCCGATGTGCGACATCGCGACGGAAGGACTCGCCCCGTGCCAGTGCTTCTCGCCCGGAGCGAACCACACGACGTCGCCGGGATACACCTCCTCGATGGGTCCGCCGTCCCGTTGGACGCGCCCGACGCCCGACGTCACGACGAGCGTCTGCCCGAGCGGATGGGTGTGCCACGCCGTGCGGGCTCCGGGCTCGAACGTGATCACCGCTCCGCCCGCGCGGGCCGGGGCAGACGCGGCGAACAGTGGATCGATCCGTACGGCTCCCGTGAACGCGTCTGCGGAGCCGGTGCTCGAGGGACGCGAGCCGTTGCGGTTGATGTTCATGATCGTGTCCTGTCGGGCGCGTCGATTTGCATGCGCCTGTGTAGCATGCGACGCGAGCTTCGAGTCGGCAGGTGACACTTCGAGACACGGTCTGCGGGTGCGCTAGTCTCCTGCGGAGAGGCGGTGACGCATGGTTCCAGCGAGGCCTCGCCGCGACGCGCCCGAGCGAATCGACACCGAGCGCCTGCGACTCGAGCCCTACCGACCCGGCGACGGCGCCTGGCTT
>CBDUCW010000285.1:0-3308 GCA_965365745.1 uncultured Trueperaceae bacterium | reverse complement strand
TCCCCCCCGCCGCGCTCGTCGGCAGCGCCCCCCTCGCGGGCGAACTCGGCGCCGTCCTCGGACTCCGCGAGCTGCACCAAGGGGGCGTGCACGCCTGCTTCAGCATGAACGCCGACGGCGTCGTGCGCCTCACGCCGGCGCTCAACACGCCCGATGCGCTGTTCGACGAGCTGTTCGATCGCATCGAACGCGTCGCGCGCCGCAACCGCCGCGCGTTCTTCATGCTTCCTCGCACGCCGCTCCCCCGACTTCTGCGCCTGGTCGGTCAGGCCCTGGGCTGAGGTGCGTCCGGTGCCGTCGGCCCCGACGAGCGAAGACGAACGCGGACCCGCGCCGGACCCCCCACCCCCGGAACGCGTGGCCTTTCGCCGGGGCGCCGCCTTCGGCGAGGGCTTCCGCGCGATGCTGCCGATCTGGGCCGGCGTGGTTCCCTTCGGGCTCGCCTACGCCGTGTCGGCGCGCGCCGCAGGCCTGTCCTGGATCGACACGCAGCTGATGAGCCTGCTCGTCTTCGCGGGCAGCGCCCAATTCACGGCCGTGGGGATGTTCGCCGTCGGCGCGTCGAGCCTGGCCCTGATCGTCACCACCCTCGTCATCAACCTGCGCCACCTGCTCTACAGCCTCACGCTCGGCAACCGCATCGACGTGCGGGGTCCGACGCGGTGGCTCGCCGCCCAGCTCCTGACCGACGAGGCCTTCGGGGTCGTCGTCTCGGCGGGCCGGAGGGACGTACCGTTCCTGCTGGGCGCCGAGATCAGCCTCTACGTCTCGTGGAACCTCAGCACGGCGGCCGGCGCCTGGCTCGGCGGCTCGGTCGCCGATCCCGCCGCGCTCGGGCTCGACGTGATCTTCCCCCTCACCTTCCTGGCCCTGCTCGTTCCCCTCGTCCGGGGCCGTGTCGAACTCCTGGTCGCGATCGTCGCGGGCGCGGCGGCGCCCGTGCTCGCGCGCGCCCTCCCCTTCGGCGTCGTGATCGTGGTCGTGGGGGTCGGCGGGGCGCTCCTCGGTGCATGGCTGACGCGCGACGAGCCGGAGGCGACTCCCCCGTTCGAGGACGCGACCGCATGACCGCGGGGCAGGTCGGCTTCACGATCCTCGGCATGGCGATCGTCACCTTCGTTCCGCGACTGCTCGGCTTCGTCATCGCCGAGCGGCGCCTCGCTCCGTTCTGGACGCGCGCGCTGCGGTTCGTGCCGATCGCGGTCTTCGCCGCCCTCGTCACCCCGTCGCTGCCCGGCGCGGGCGGACTGCCCGCGCGCATCGCGGCGGCGGTCGTCGCGGCGCTCGCCATGTGGCGCACGCGGCGGCTCGAGTTGGGACTCGTGGCCGGCCTCGCGACCTTCGCGCTCCTCCGCTGGTGGGCGTTGGCGCTCTAGGCCGGCGGCGCGGGGCGGCCCGGAAGCATCGATGGAGTAAGGTGGCGTCAAGCCACAATCTGGTGCTGCACGCGTTCGAGCGCGGCCGCCTCGGCCCGCGCGCGCCCGAGCTCGACCGCGGGCAGCGCCGCCCCCACCTCCCGAGGAGGGATCGTATGGACCGGCTCTCCCGTTGGCCGCTGCGCTCGTTCGCATGTCGAGCGTCGATGCTCCGTCGCTTCGTGCTCGCGGTGACGGCGGTTCTGCTGTTGCCCGCGTCCTGGGTCGTCGCGCAGGACGAACCGACGACCGTGCGCATCATGCTCGGCAACGTGGGGAGCGTCGACGCCCACGATGAGCTCGCGCGTCGCTTCGAGGCGCGCAACCCCGACGTCGACGTCGAGATCATCGAAGGTCCGGAGCAGACCGATGCGCTCCTCCTCCTCGTCCTCGACCTGTTCGCCTCGGCGTCCTCGGCCGTCGACATCATCGCCATGGACGTGATCTGGCCCGGACTCGTCGCCGACCACATGATCGACCTGTCGCCCTACATCGACGCCGACGTGCTCGAGCGCCACCTCCCGCAGCTCGTGGAGAACAACCGCGTCGACGGCAGGCTCGTGGCCGTGCCGTGGTTCACCGACATCGGCGTGCTGTTCTACCGGAGCGACCTGCTCGAGGCCTACGGCTTCGATCCCCCGACCACCTGGGCCGAACTCGAGCAGCAAGCGCGCACGATCCAGGACGGCGAGCGTGCGAACGGCGATCCGGACTTCTGGGGCTTCGTGTTCCAGGGCAACGCCTACGAAGGTTTGACCGTGGATGCGCTCGAGTGGATCGCCTCGAACGGGGGCGGCACCATCGTCGACGCCGACGGCACCGTCACGATCGACAACGACGCCGCCGTCGAGGCGCTGGCCCGTGCCGACGGCTGGATCGACGCCATCGCGCCCGCCGACGTCACCGCCATGAACGAGGAGGCCTCGCGCAGGTTCTTCCAGGCGGGCAACGCCGCCTTCCTGCGCAACTGGCCCTACGTCTACTCGCTGGCCAATGCCGACGACAGCCCCGTGGCGGGCGACGTCGACGTGGTCCAGCTTCCCGCCGGCACGGGCCCGGGGGCCCGGCACGCCACCGTGCTCGGCGGCTGGGGGATGGGCGTCTCCCGCTACAGCCGCAATCCCGAGGCGGCCGCCCGCGTCGTCGCCTTCTTCACCTCCGAGGAGGCCCAGCGCTTCCGCGCCGTCACCGAGAGCTACACGCCCACGATCGAGTCGCTCCTTACCGATCCCGAGGTCGTCGACGCGAACCCCTTCTACGAGATCCTGGGCATCCAGGACGCCGTGGGCGAGGCCGTCCGCAGGCCATCGGCCCAGACCGGCGATCGCTACGCAGACGTCTCGCGCCTCTTCTGGCGCGCCGTGCACGACGTGATCGAGGGCGACGCCGACCCGGCGGCCGCACTCGACGTCCTCGCCCTGGATCTCGCCGACCTGCTCTCGCCCTAGCCCGGCCGGCACCGCCCTGAGTCGCACCGCCCCCGCGCCGTCGCCGGCCGCACCGCCTGCGACGGCGTGGCCGAGTTCGGTGGACGGACCGGCGGGCCGGGCAGAAGACTCCAGGACCGGCGGGCCGGGCACGAGACTCCGGGCCAAGCTCGACGTCGGGCCCCACTGCACAAAAAAAAGAACGCGCCCCTTACGGGACGCGTTCGGAAACGCTTGAAATCCAACTTGCAGCGACCTGGTGTTGACTCCTTAGAAAGGAGGTGATCCAACCGCACCTTCCGGTACAGTTACCTTGTTACGACTTAACCCCAGTCACGAGCCACACCTTAAACACACGCCTCATTGACGAGGCTACGCGTCTTCGGGTGCAACTTGCTTCCATGGTTTGACGGGCGGTGTGTACAAGACCCGGGAACGTATTCACCGCAGCATTGCTGATCTGCGG
>CBDUCW010000284.1:0-3309 GCA_965365745.1 uncultured Trueperaceae bacterium | reverse complement strand
CGCCCGGTCGCTCCGAAGGGTTCGGACGCTCGCGGGCGGTTCGTCCGTTTCCCCTCGTGTGGGGGTACCTGAGGCGCACGCGGTGGAGGCAGGGTCGAGGTGGGCGCTCATGCGTCGTGACTGCCCCCCGGACGTTCCTAGGCAGGGAGGCACCGATTGCGCGCTGGATGGACGCGCTCCTGCGCTGCGTTGCCTATGCTGAGGGAGGTCGCCGGCGCGAGCGTCGCATCCGAGCCGGCGAAGGTCCGATCGACTTCACCCTTCCTGCACGTCGTGCGAGCCCGGAACGGCGGGTTCCCGCTGCGCTGCGTACACCGACGAATCCCGATCTCCCCCCAGAGAGGACTCCGATGGACTTCCCTACGCTCGATACGCTCGACATCGCCGGCAAGCGCGTGCTGGTCCGCGTCGACTTCAACGTTCCCGTAAAGGACGGCGTCGTGGGCGACGACACGCGCATCCGCGCGGCGCTGCCGACGATCCGCGAACTGATCGACGCGGGCTCGACGGTGGTCCTGATGAGCCACCTCGGCCGGCCCAAGGGCGTCGACGACGACGCGCGGATGGGGCCGGTGGCGGCGCACCTGGGCGAGCTGCTCGGACGCGAGGTTCGCTACGAGGCCACCGACGGCCCCGGCGCGCGCGAGCAGCAGGCGTTCGTCGGTCAGGCACCGATGCGGTCGGTCACCCTGCTCGAGAACACGCGCTTCGATCCGCGCGAAAAGAACAACGATCCCGAACTCGCGAGGATCCTCGCCGGCTACGCCGACGTGTTCGTCAACGATGCCTTTGGCGCAGCACACCGGGCCCACGCGTCGACCGAGGGCGTCGCGCACCTGCTGCCGTCGGCCGCGGGACGGCTTCTGGAGCGGGAGCTCGCGGTGCTGGGTCGGTTGCTCGCCTCGCCCGAGGCCCCGTTCAAGGTGATCCTGGGCGGCGCGAAGGTGTCGGACAAGATCGGCGTGATCGAGAACCTGCTGCCCAAGGTCGACGAGATCCTGATCGGCGGCGCGATGGCCTACACCTTCCTCAAGGCCCAGGGCGGCGATGTGGGCGGCTCTCTGGTCGAGGACGACAAGCTCGACACGGCGCGCGATCTGCTCGAGCGGGCCGCGGACGCCGGCGTGACGCTCACCCTGCCGATCGATTCGACCTGCGCCCAGCGCGTCGAAGCGGGAGCCCCCGATCAGGTCTATCCCTCCGACGCGATCCCCGACGGTTGGCTCGGGCTCGATATCGGCCCGCAGGCCGCCGCCGAGTACCAGGCGCGCATCGCCAGCGCCAAGACGGTGCTGTGGAACGGCCCGATGGGCGTGTTCGAGGTGTCCCCGTTCGACGCCGGCACGCTCGCCGTCGCCGACGCCGTGTCGAAGCTCGCGGCGTTCACCGTGGTGGGCGGCGGGGATTCGGTCGCCGCGATCAACAAGGCCGGGTTGGCCGACGCGATCGACCACGTGTCGACCGGGGGCGGGGCGTCGCTCGAGTTCCTCGAGGGCAAGACGCTGCCCGGGGTCGCGGCGCTCGGTTCGATGTGACGACACGCGGAACCGGCCCGCTGCGGGGTCCGTGGCGCGGCCTCGGCCCTGCGGCCGTCGAGCGCCTCGGACTTCCGCCCGATCGCTCGTGGCGGGCGCACGTCGCGGGCGAGTACCGCTACCTGTCACGGGCGTACTACGACGTGCTCGACGCCGAGCTCGCGGGAGCGGCGGCGATCCCCTCCCCCGCCGATGCGCTCGATGCGTCGATCGCGCCAGTCGCCCTCGAGCGCGCGGCTCGGGCAGGCGTGCGGGTCGCCGCGAGCGACATGGCGACCGAACGCTTCCCGGATCCGCCCTTCCTCGCGATCCCGGTGAATCCCTTCCAGCGGGACAGCGAGCTGATCCTCGACGCGACGGCGCTGGCCGCGCGGCGCGGCGGTCTCACGTACAACGGCAACTACGCCGCGCTGTGCATCCCGCTTCCGCCCGACGGCCGCATCGATCGCGTGCGGGTGGTCCTCGGCCGGTGCAGCGAGGAGGTGCTTGCGGGGGTCGAGACGATGGCCGCTGCCGTCGCTTCGACGTTCCGCGTGCCCCTGTTCCGGATGCGGGTCGTGGTCGCCGCCGACGGGGTGCGCTTCGCCGGGATCGAGCCCCTCCGCATCACCGAGCTCGGCGACGCCGAGATGCGCGCGCTCGATGCCGAGACCGAGGCGATCGACCCCGAGGGGCCGAGCGAGGTTGCCCCATGAGACCGGACCCGGAGCGCGGCGCCGCGCTGGCGATCTTCACCGACAAGACCACCATCCGCTCCTCGAGCGAACTCGAGGCGCTGTCGAACTTCCGCATGGCCGCGTTCGAACGCGGGCATCGGCTCGACTTCCTGTTCAAGAACGAACTCCGCTTCCTGGAACGCTACGACGGCATCCTGATCCGCGCGCTCACCGACCCGCTGAATGCGAGCTACGTCGTCGCCCGTCGCGCGGAGCTCCTGGGGCTGCGCGTGCTCGACAGCAGCGAGAGCATCCGAATCTGTTGCGACAAGGTCAACATGTATGCACGGCTGCAGGCCGCGGGCGTCCCGATCCCGGCGACGCGAATCGTCGACGAGATCGAACTCGAGAGGCGCGGAACGGTTCTCGCCGCCGAGCTGTTCGACGACCTCGGAACCCCGCTCGTCCTGAAGGCGCCCAACAGCAGCTTCTCGGCGTACGTCGAAAAGGTAGCCACCCCCGAAGCCTTCGGCGCCGTGGCGAAACGCTTCCTTCGCCGCGCCGAACGCCTCGTCGTGCAGCGGTACACCCCCTCCGACTTCGACTGGCGGGTGGTGACGCTCGCAGGCCGCGTGCTCGCTGTGGTGCAATACCGATTCGTTCCGGACCGGTGGAAGTTGATGGACCGCGGAGAGGGCGGCGAATGGGCCCGCGTCGAGGGGGTCGAGCGGAGCGCCGCGGACCCCGAACTGCTCCGGATCGCCTTGGCCGCCGCAGCGGCCGTGGGCGACGCGCTGCACGGCGTCGACCTCAAGGAGATCGACGGCGAGTACACCGTGATCGAGGTCAACGACAACCCGACGATCGCGGCGGGCGAAGAGGATCAGGCGAACCCCGAGATCTACCGCGAAATCGTCGACTGGTTGGCGGGTGAAGAAACGCCGCCCGAGGTCCCGGGTTCGGAACCGACGAGCACGAGGTAGCGGTGGCGCGCCCGGCCGAAGGTCGTCACGGCTCGTAGGTCCTCCCGCCGCAGCGGCAGGTTCACGGCGTCGGCGCGCCCGGTGGCCTGCGGAAGATAGGGATCGTGCACGTAGACGTGCTCGGCGTCGATTCCT
>CBDUCW010000283.1:0-3325 GCA_965365745.1 uncultured Trueperaceae bacterium | reverse complement strand
CCAGCCCGACGCGCCGACCGAGCCGGACCATCCACCGCGGCCAGCGCGGCGCGTCGCGGCGCCAGCGGTCGACCCGCCGCCCGAGCCCGCCCGTGTAGAGCAGCCATTCGCCGAGCAGCGCGGCGAGCGCGAGCCCGACCAGCGCCAAGGCCAGGTCGCGGCGCAGGGTCGCGCCCTCGACGTCGCTCGCGGGCGCGACGGTGTCGGCCAGCTGCGATTCCGCGTCGGCCGCTGCGGCGGGCGGCACCGGGAGGCGCGTTTCGGCGCGGGCCAGCAGGCTCACGGGGCGCAGCTGCCCCTCCACGCGGTAGATCCCGGGGGCGAGCGCCCGCGAGCCCGCCTCGACCTCGGTGGCCGCGTCGCTGCCGTCGTCGAACACGAGCCGCGTCGTCCCCGCCGGGAGGGCGGCCCCCAGCGGCAACGGATCGCGCCGGCCGAACTCGGTCAGCACGTTCGCGATCAGCGTCGGGAAGGCGGGGCGATAGACCATGTCGGTCTGCGCCGGGTGGAACGCCGCGAAGACCACGTCGCGGCCGTCGCCCCGCCAGCGCAGCAGAACCGGGCGCAGATCGGAGCTCGTGGCGAGCGTCGTCCACCCGTCGCCCGGCGGCGCGGACCACGCCGGCGCCAGCCCCACGGTCGCGCCGCGGAGATCGACGAAGCGCAGCAGCGGATCGTTGCGCTCCCAGTCCTGGACCGTGGCCCCTTCGGCCTCTGGCTGGAACTCGGCGAAGGCGAGGTACCGCCCCGGCGGCAGCGACGTCGGATCGAGTGCGCGCGTGCCGAAGAGCACGTGCACGTCCGCCTGCGCCGGAAGGCCTCCGAAGCGCAGCGTGGTTCCGGGGACGGCGCCGAGCGCCCGTTCGAGCGACGGCGACGGCGCCAGCAGCGCGACCCGGAGCGGCGTCCGACCGGCGTAGGCGACGTCGTCGGCCGGGAGCGCGTCGTCGGCCGGGGTCGCGATGCGCGCGGCGTAGATCCCGTCGCGCTCGAGGGGGAACGTGGCGGTCGCCGTCCGACCCACGGGGACGAGCAGCGTGCTCGACGCGACCCGCACCCCGTCGCGCTCGAGCACCACCTCGATCTCGCTCGGCCGCGCCGCGTTCGACGCCACCGCCACGAAGGCCTGGTCGAGTCCCAGATCGAAGGAGGTGATGCCGACGTTCCGCGCCGGTTCGGGCTCGGCCGCGATCGGGTGGAAGGCGACCCGCGTCGCCTCGGCGGGCGCGGGCGCCACGTCGCCGAAGAGGTGGATCTCGCCGCCCGGTGCCACGCTGCGGGCGAGCGCGAGCGCCCGGGCGAGGTCGGCGTCGCGGTCGCCGGCACGCAGGCGGGCGAGCGCATCGCGCAGGGCGCTCCGGTCGGTGTCGAGCGGGTGCTCGACCGTCGCCTCGAGACCGGCGCGGACCAGCGCGATCCGCCCGCCGCCGCGAACGAAGGTCTCGGCCTGCGCGACCGCGTCATCGAGCCGGCTCGCGCCAGCGGCCGCGGGGCTGGCGTGCCGCGCCGCCATCGAGGCGCTGGCGTCGATCACGAGGACGCGGTCGGGCGTCGCCGGCACGCCGAGCTGCGGCCGCGCCAGCGCCAGCGCGGTCGCCACGACCGCCGCGATCTGCAGCGCCAGCAGCCAGCTGCGATCGAAGCGCCGCCGTTGCCGCGCGAGCTCCTTCGCCCGCGTCCACAGGAACAGCGCCGAGACGTTCACCCGCGTGCGCCGCGTGCGCAGGAAGTGCAGCACCACGACCACCGGCACGGCGGCCAGCAGCCACAGGAAGATCGGGGCGGCGAAGCTCATCGACGTGCACTGTAGCTCGGGAGCTGCGGGGCGCCGCTGCCCGCGCGTCACCCCGCGGCCACCGCAGGACGCCCGACAGCGGTCGCGCGACCGCGGTGCTATCCAAAGGCACAAGGAGGCTCCGAATGAAGACCCACCCCGATCCCCTGCCCATCGGCGCCCCGGCGCCGGACTTCGACCTGCCGGCCACCGACGGCTCCCGCCTGGCCTTGGACGACGTCGACGCGTCCATCCTCGTCTACGTCCAGGGCTGCAACCACTGCCCCTACGTGCTCGCCTACCTCGACCGGCTCGCTGGGCTGGCGCGCGCCTACGAGGACCGCGGCGTGGCGTTCGTCATGGTCAACAGCAACGACCCCGTGACCTACCCCGACGACGACTTCGACGCGATGGTGGCCTTCGCCGAGGAGCACGACCTGCCGTTCCCGTACCTGCACGACGCCGATCAGAGCGTGGCCATGGCCTACCGCACCTTCCGCACGCCCGAGGTGCTCGTGTTCGATGCCGACCGAGCGCTCCGCTACCACGGCCGTATCGACGACAACGCCAAGGAGCCCGAGAAGGCGACCACCGGCGAGCTGCGCGACGCGATCGACGCGCTGCTGGCCGGGGAGCCCATCGACGAGCCCGAGACCTGGGCCGTGGGCTGCACCGTGAAGTGGAAGCCCGAGAACCTGCCCGAGGTCGCCTAGACGAGCGCGCCCGGACGAGGGCGCATCGACGACGGCGCCACAACGACGACGCGCCGACGACGATGCGTTGGCGACGGCGCGTTGACGACCGCGCGTTGACGAGGTCGAGTTCTTCGAGGGCCCGTGGCAACGCGCCGTGCCCCGAGCGGCCCCGCGACGAGCCCGCGCCGGGTGCGGCGCGGGCCTCGCGATCCGGTGCCGCCGGACGCCCTCAGGTCTGGAACACCCCGAGCCGCATCGGCTCGGGGTGCGCGTCGTGCGCGCAGGCCTCGAGCGCACGGATCAACCGCGGCCGCAGCTCGAGCGGGAGCACGATCTCGTCGATCCACAGCCGGGCCGCGGCGTAGCGCACGTCGAGCGCCTCCTCGTAGCTGGCGTGGACCGCGTCGTAGAGCTCCTGCATCTCGTCCTCGTCGACCTCCTCGCCCCGGCGTCGGCGCTGCGCCAGCTGCAGGTCGAGGATGGTCTTGGCGGCCTGCTGGCCGCCCATCACGGCGTACTTCGCCGATGGGAGCGCGAACAGGAAGCGGGGCGCGAAGGCCTTGCCGCTCATCGCGTAGTGTCCGGCGCCGTACGACCCTCCGAGCAGCACGCTGATCCGCGGCACGACGCTGTTGCTCACCGCGTTGACGAGCTTCGCGCCCTTGCGGATGATCCCGTCCTGCTCCGACTGCTTGCCGACCATGAAGCCGGTGACGTCGTGCAGGAACAGGATCGGGATGCCGGCCTGGTTGCAGAGCAGCACGAAGCGCGCGGCCTTCTCGGCCGCGTCGGCGTAGATCACGCCGCCGACCTCGAGGCGCCCGCGCGGTTTGACCACCGTCCGCTGGTTCGCCAC
>CBDUCW010000282.1:0-3331 GCA_965365745.1 uncultured Trueperaceae bacterium | reverse complement strand
TGGGCCTACTGGGTGCACCTCGCCTCGTGGTTGGAGCGGCGCGACGATCCCAGCGTGTTGCTGCTCTGCTACGAGGACATGGTGATCGACCGCGAGAGCACGATCCGCGCCGTGGCGGCCCACATGGGCGTCGACCTCGACGACGACCTGTTCGACCTCGTGCTCGAGCGATCCTCTCGCGAATTCATGCTCGCGCACAGCGACCGGTTCGACGAGGCCCCGCTGCGGCGACACGCCGCCGAGCGCGGCCTGCTCCCGTTCGACATCGAGGCGCGCAAGGTCACCGAGGGCACCGGTTCGAAGGCCGACGTCCTCCCGCCGCACCTCGTCGACGAGATCGACCGGACGTGGGCCGAGACGATCGCAGCCCGCTTCGGCCTCGCCTCGTACGACGCCCTCCGCGCCGCCGTCGCACATCGACAGAACGGAGAGCCTCCCGGCCGGTAGCGTCCGAACGCCTCGGCAGCTGCCGGCCGGGAGGCTCTCCGTTCGACGCGACGAAGCCGACGCGCAGCACCGACATGAGCACCGACATGAGCACCGACCGATCGAACAGGATGCGACCTCGATGACCCGCACGGCGCCACAGCCGACCCCGATTCGCGCCCTCGTGGTCATGGGCGTCGCCGGCAGCGGGAAGAGCACCGTCGGACGGGCGCTCGCCGACCGCCTCGGTTGGACCTTCGTCGACGCCGACGACCACCACCCCGAGGCCAACGTGGCGAAGATCCGCACCGGCACGCCGTTGACCGACGTCGATCGGGCGCCGTGGCTCGCGGCGCTGAGAGATCTCCTGGCGCACGAGACGCGGGCCGGCCGCCGCGTGGTTCTCGCGTGCTCGGCCCTCAAGCACGGGTACCGCCGAACCCTCGCCCGCTGCGACGCGCCCGGCGGGTGCGCCCCCGACGTCGTCTTCGTATGGCTCGACGCGCCCGACCCCGTCCTCCGAGGGCGGCTGCAACGACGACGCGACCACTTCGCGGGATCGGACCTGCTGAGCAGCCAGCTGCGCGATCTCGAGCCGCCCGCGGGCCGGGAGTCTCCCTCGGTGTTGCGCTTCGACGCGGCCTCGCCCGTGCTCGCGCTCGTCGAGACGATCGTCGACCGACTGTCGCTCGACCGCCGCTGAGCGAACCCGCCCCGGCGGATCCAGCTCCAGACCCGCCTGCGGAACGAACCCACCGGTCGGCACCCGCCGCGCCACGAAACCGCGCCCACCACGACAATCGCCGCATGCCCGTGCTAGACTCACGCAGTTATCACCGGGCCGAACCCTCCCCGGGACGCTAGGGACTGGGTTCGGTCACGTCATGCCAATCACGCCGGCACTTCCGCCGCCCAGCTCGACCGCCGCGCGGACGGATTCGCTCGGCACCCTGGAGGGAATTCATGATGATCCTGCTCGTCCCCTTGGCCGCGATCGCCGCGCTGATCGCCGCGTTCGCGCTCGCCCGCGGCATCCTGTCGGCGGAAACCGGGAACTCCCGCATGGTGGAGATTTCGGACGCCGTCCGTCAGGGTGCTGGTGCCTACATGAACCGTCAGTACCGCACGATCACGGTCGTGGCGATCGTCATCATGGCGATCTTCGCCGTCGTCGCCCTGACCCAGAGCGGCGCCGCGGCGACGCAGTGGTGGTGGACGACGATCGGATTCGCCGTCGGCGCGCTGTTCAGCGCGATCAGCGGCTACGTCGGAATGAACGTCGCCGTGCGCGCCAACGTGCGCGTCGCGCAGGCGGCCCGCAGCAGCCTCGACGGTGCGCTCAAGATCGCCTTCAACGGCGGAGCCGTCTCGGGGCTCGCCGTGGCGGGGCTCGCCCTGCTCGGCGTGTCGGGCTTCTTCGCGCTCTTCCTCGGGCTCGGGCTCGAGAACCCGGTCGAGCCGCTCGTCGGCTTCGCCTTCGGCGCCTCGCTGATCAGCCTGTTCGCCCGTGTCGGCGGCGGCATCTACACGAAGGCCGCGGACGTCGGCGCCGACCTCGTCGGCAAGGTCGAAGCGGGCATCCCCGAAGACGACCCCCGCAACCCGGCCGTCATCGCCGACAACGTGGGCGACAACGTCGGCGATTGCGCCGGCATGGGCGCCGACCTGTTCGAGACCTACGCGGTCACGGCCATCGGCGCGGTCTTCCTCGGCTACCTCCTTCCCGACGTGCACCAGGTCGGCGCGCTCGTGACGTACCCGCTCGTGCTCGGCGCGGTTGCCATCCTCGCCTCCATCGTGGGCGTGTTCTTCGTTCGCAAGGGCGAGGGCGGCAGCATCATGGGCGCCATGTACAAGGGCGTCTACGTGTCGGCGGGACTGTCGATCGTCGGCTTTCTCGTCGCCTCCTGGACGATGTTCCGGAACTTCGACTTCACCGTGCTCGACGGCCTCGCGCTCGCCGGCAGCCGCATCCCCACCTCGTGGGGCGGACTGTTCGGCTCCAGCCTGGTCGGCATCGCCGTGACGCTGCTGATCATGTACATCACCGAGTACTACACGAGCACCCGCTACGCCCCCGTCCGCCGCATCGCCAAGGCGTCCGAAACGGGTTCGGCCACGAACATCATCAGCGGCCTCGCCGTCGGGATGCAGTCCACGGCGCTTCCGGTCCTCGTCCTCGTGATCGCGACCTTCATCGCCTACCTGTTCGGCGGTCTCTACGCCATCGGCATCGCGGCCGTCGCGATGCTGTCGGTCACGGGCATGGTCGTTGCGATGGACACTTACGGACCCATCACCGACAACGCCGGCGGGATCGCCGAGATGAGCGAGCTGCCCGAATCGGTGCGCGAGAACACCGACGCCCTCGACGCCGTCGGCAACACCACCAAGGCGGTCACCAAGGGCTACGCGGTCGGCTCGGCCGCGCTCGCCGCGCTGGTGCTCTTCGCCGACTACGCCGAGCGCCTCGATCTGGGCGAGAACGCCTTCCGCCTGAACGATCCGATCGTTCTGATCGGCCTGCTGATCGGCGCCATGCTGCCCTTCCTGTTCAGCGCCTTCCTGATGGAGTCGGTCGGCAAAGCCGCCGGCGCCGTCATCGAAGAGGTGCGCCGCCAGTTCCGCGAGATCCCCGGGATCATGGAGGGAACCGGCAAGCCCGAGTACGGCCGCGCCGTCGACATCGTCACGGCCGCCGCGCTGCGGGAGATGGCCGTCCCCGGCATCATGGCCGTCGTCGCGCCCCTGATCGTGGGCTTCCTGTTCGGGCCGCTCGCGCTCGGCGGGCTCCTGATCGGCGTCATCGCCTCGGGGCTGATGATGGCCCTGATGATGTCCAACGGCGGAGGCGCCTGGGACAACGCCAAGAAGTACATCGAGGACGGCAACCACGGCGGCAAGG
>CBDUCW010000281.1:0-3351 GCA_965365745.1 uncultured Trueperaceae bacterium | reverse complement strand
GACCTCGGCGGGCTCCTCGACCGGCTCGAGGCGCGCGGGCTGACGGCTCCGCTGGTGCGGGGCACCCCGGGCTGACCGTGCCGGGGCCGGATCCGCTCGTGCGCCCGCGGCCGCTCGGCGACCTGATCGACGGCGCGCTCGCCGAGCTGCTGCTGCGCGCCCCCGACCTCGGCGACGCCGGCGAGGTCGCGGCGACCGGCGTGGCGCAGGCCCACGACCGCGTCGTCCCGGGCGGCGTCTTCGTGGCCCGTCGGGGCGCCCGCGTCGACGGTCACGACTTCGCGGCCGACGCCGTCGCGGCCGGCGCCCGCGCGATCGTCGGAGAACGCGCGGCGACCGGGCCGCGGCTGGCCGGCGTTCCCTACGTCGCCGTGCGCGACGCCAAGGCCGCCACCGCCCGGCTGGCGGCGGCGCTCTACGATCATCCGTCGCGGCGTCTCGCGGTGGTCGGAGTGACCGGCACGGACGGCAAGACGACGACGTGCACGCTGCTGCACCGGATCCTCGACGACGAGGCGGGGGGCGCCGGCCTGATTTCGACGGCGCGCATCGCCAGCGGAGCCGACACGCTGGGGCTCGAGGGCCGGTTCACCACGCCCGAGGCCCCCGAAGTCCAGGCGCTCCTCGCCCGCTTCGTCGCCGACGGACGCCGCTTCGCGGTGGTGGAGAGCTCGTCGCACGGCCTGGCGCAGGGCCGGCTGGACGCCATCGACTACGACGTGGCCGTCGTGACCACGTTCTCGGCCGAGCACCTGGACTTCCACGGCAGCCTCGAGGCCTACCTGGCCGCGAAGCAGCAGCTGCTGCGCAGGGCACCGATCGCCGTGCTCAACCGCGATCTCGATGCCTACGAGGCCTTCGCCGAGGCCGTGGGCCTGGACGTCGTCGGAACCGACGGCGTGGGATCGGACGGCTCGAGATGGGACGGCTCGGGATCGGACGGCGCCGGGCCGGACCCGTCCCCGACACGGGCCAGCGGCCCATTCGGATCGAGACGGACGCGGGCAGCGTGCGCTTCGCGCTGCGGGTCCCGGGGTCCGACGTGCCGATCCGCGTGGAGGTGCCGATGCCCGGCTCCTTCAACGCCCTCAACGCGAGCGCCGCCCTCGCCGCCGCCGACGCCCTCGGGGTGTCGGTGGAGGTCGGGGCGGCCCGGCTCGCCCGGCTCGAGGGCGTCCCCGGCCGCATGCAACCCGTGCAGCGCACGCCCTTCGCGGTCATCGTCGACTTCGCGCACACGGCCGAGGCGCTCGAAACGGCGCTCGCCACGCTGCGGACCGACGGCGGGGGGCGCACGATCGTGGTGGTGGGTGCCGCGGGCGAGCGCGATCCGGGCAAGAGGGGCCCCATCGGTTCGGTGGCGGTCCGGCGCGCCGACTTCGCGATCTTCACCGAGGAGGACAGCCGGAGCGAGTCCGTCGACGCGATCGTGGAGGCCATGGCCGCCGGGGCGCGAGCCGCCGGGGGCCGCGAGGGCCGCGACTTCGAAGCGATCCCCGATCGACGCGCGGCGATCCGCCGGGCGGTGGCCCTGGCCCGTGACGGTGACGTCGTGCTGCTCGCCGGCAAGGGGCACGAGGCGACGCTCGAACGCGCCGACGAGACGCTCGCCTGGGACGAAGCCTCCGAAGCGCGAGCCGCGCTCGCCGATCGGGGGCGGGGGCGGGGGCGCGACGACGGGGACCCGTAGACTGAGCGCATGGATGCGCTCGCAATGATCGAAGCCAAGCGCGGTGGGGAGCGCCACGACGCGGCCGAACTCGAGGCCTTCGTCGCGGCGTACCTCGCCGGGGACGTGCCCGACTACCAGATGTCCGCCTGGCTGATGGCGGTGTGTTGGCGGGGCATGGACCCGGCCGAGACCGCCGAGTTCACCGAGGTGCTGGCCAACTCGGGCGACCGCCTCGACCTCTCCTCCCTGCCGAACACGGTCGACAAACACTCGACCGGCGGCGTGGGCGACAAGACCACCCTCGTCCTCGCCCCCGTCCTCGCGGCCTGCGGCGGCACCGTCGCGAAGGTGTCGGGGCGCGGGCTGGGCCACACCGGCGGCACGGTCGACAAGCTCGAGAGCATCCCGGGCTTCCGGGCCTGCCTCGACGACGACGCGTTCCTGCAGCAGGCGCGCGACGTCGGCGTCGTGGTCACCGGCCAGTCGAAGGATCTGGCCCCCGCGGACGGCGCCCTGTACGCACTGCGCGACGTGACCGGCACCGTCGCCTCCCTACCGCTGATCGCCAGCAGCATCATGAGCAAGAAGCTCGCCGGCGGCGCCGCGAGCATCGTGCTCGACGTGAAGGTCGGCAGCGGGGCGTTCCTGCCGACCGAGACCGAAGCCCGCGCCCTGGCCGAGTCCATGATCGACATCGGGCGCCGGGCCGGGCGCAACGTGCGGGCGTTGCTCACCGACATGTCGCAGCCCCTCGGCCGCGCGGTCGGAAACGCGCTCGAGGTCGACGAGGCCTGGGCCTGCCTCACCGGGTCCGGCCCCGACGACCTGCGCGAACTCGTCGTCGCCCTCGCCGGCGAGGTCCTCGAGGCGAGCGGGCTCGACGGCTCGCCCCAGCGCGTCGCGCGCGCCCTGGACGACGGGTCGGCGGCGGAGCGCTTCCGGGCCTGGATCGAAGCGCAGGGCGGCGACCCGAGCGCCGTGGGCTCGCTGCCGCGGGCGCCGGGCGACGCGGTCGTCACCGCCCCGGCGACGGGCATCGTGGCGCGCCTCGACGCCCTTGCGGTGGGAGAGGCCGTAAAGCTGCTCGGCGGCGGGCGCGCGGCGAAGGGCGAGGCGATCGATCCGGGCGTGGGTGCGATCGTGCACGCCAGGGTCGGCGACCGGGTGGAGGCGGGCGCCCCCCTGATCGAGGTTCGGCACCGCGACGGGCGGGGGCTCGAGGCCGCGCTCGCGCGGCTGGCGTGGGCGGTCGAGGTCGGCGACGAGGCCGTCGGCGCCGTGCCGCTCATCCTGGGGCGGGTGGCGTGACCGGCGGCGGAGCGTACCCCCGCCGAGGTGCGGCCGAGCCTCGCGACACCGTTCGCGACGGCTTCGGCCGAGCCCGTGTCGACTCAGCCGCGTCCCGACGCCAGCTTGCTCCGCGCCTCGGGG
The DNA here is from genome assembly GCA_965365745.1 of uncultured Trueperaceae bacterium. Classification (GTDB taxonomy): domain Bacteria; phylum Deinococcota; class Deinococci; order Deinococcales; family Trueperaceae; genus CBDUCW01. The sequence goes on along the minus strand of CBDUCW010000281.1, from coordinate 248 downwards.
ATGGCGCGCAGACGCCGCATCGCAACGATGCCTACGGCCGGGCCCGCCGCGAGCAGGGCGAAGGCGGGAAACCACCCGAGGGCCGCCGCGACGACCGGGACGAGCTGGATCGATCCCACGGTGATCGTGAAGCCGAGCGCCGTCTGGACCGTGAGCGCGGTTCCCACGTAGCGGACGTCGGCCAGCTCCGACGCGCTGGCGCTGAACTGGGCGCTGTCGGCCACCACCGCCAGCCCCCACAGGAGGGC
>CBDUCW010000280.1:0-3402 GCA_965365745.1 uncultured Trueperaceae bacterium | reverse complement strand
GATTCGAACTCCCGACCTTCTGATCCGTAGTCAGACGCTCTATCCAGCTGAGCTACGGGCACAGGGTGCTGCGTCGCGGGGCGACCGTGCCGGTCGCGTGCGGAGGGGGGGTGGCGGAGAGGGAGGGATTCGAACCCTCGATAGAGCTTTTGACCCTATACTCCCTTAGCAGGGGAGCGCCTTCAGCCGCTCGGCCACCTCTCCAGGCTTCGTTTGGGCTCGGGTCGCGCTCGTCGGGTCGCGTGCCGGGGCACGGGCGCTTCGATCGAGCGGATGCGGCGCGGGCGTGCGGGGAACGTGGCGGAGGGTGAGGGATTCGAACCCCCGAGGGGGCGAGGCCCCCTAACGGTTTTCAAGACCGCCGCTTTCGACCGCTCAGCCAACCCTCCGGTCGGCCGTGCCGCGCGCGCTGGACGGGCGAGCCCGCCGCGACAGCGTCGGTGAGTATAAACGTGCGCTTCGAAGCATGTCAACCGAGCTGCGAGCGGTCGGCGCCCGCCCCGTCGGCTCCGGACGGACGCCCGTCGCGCGGACCTTCGTCGCCGGCATCGGCCTGCACCGCCTCGTCGCCGGAGCCGCTCTCCGGTACCGAAGGCAGCTCCTCCGGATCGCGCCGAGCGGCCCACAGCACCTGGCTCCACAGTCCGCGGAGCGCCGCGAGTTCGCGGGGCCTCGGCTTCGCCCGGTCGAAGACGCCGCGCATCATGCGCATCACGCTGTCGATGCGCGGCGGATCGGTGTAGCCGATGCGGAGCAGGGTGTCGGCCAGCTGCGCGTACATCCGCTCCATGTCCTCCCGCGGTGCGGGGACATCGCCCGCGGCCGCGGCGGCGTCCGCCTCGATCGCGGCGCGCCGTTGGAACCAGGCGAAGCAGATCACGTTGACCGCCTGGGCCAGGTTCATCGACGCGAAGTCCGCGGTCGGGATGCGGATGTACGCCTGGCACAGATCCAGATCGGCGTTCGACAGCCCGAAGTCCTCGGGGCCGAACATCAGGCCCGCGCCCTCGGCGGGGAGGCTCGCCAACCCGGCTGCGGGGCCGTGCTCGGGGGTCGCGTCGTCCTTGCGGGCCCGCGCCGTCGTCCCCACGACGCGCGTGAGGCCGGCGACGGCCTCGGCGGTCGCGTCGACGATCCTCGCTCGATCGAGGATCGAGCCGGCGTGCGTTGCGAGGGCGTAGGCGCGCTCGTCGAGCCGGCACCGAGGCGCGACGAGCCAGAGGTCGTCGAACCCGAAATTGGCCATCGCGCGGGCCGCGGCGCCCACGTTTTCGGCCATCTTCGTCCCGACCAGGATGATGCGGGGAGCGGACGTCATGCGCTGCACGGTAGCACCGTGCCGCGGGCCCGCCCCGGCCGGCTCCGTCGGCAGCGACGCAGATCGGAACCCGCACCCCCTGCTAGCCTGCGTGCATGTTGGGTCGATTCTTCTCGCAACGACGAAGCGACGACGACGAGCGGGTCCCCCCCGGGCAGAGCGTCGTCACCGGCTTCCCCGTCCTCACGTACGGCCCCACCCCGCGGGTCGACCGCAGCGCGCTCGAGCTGCGGGTGTTCGGCGCCGCCGAACCCCGCTCCTTCGACTGGGACGAGCTCCAGGCCCTGCCGCAGCACGACATCCGCGAGGATTTCCACTGCGTGACGCACTGGTCGAAGCTCGACGTCGGCTGGTCGGGCGTTCGGGTGGCCGACTTCGTCGAGCGGCTCGAGGTCGATCCTGCGGCGACGCACGTGCTGCTCCACTGCTACGGCGGCTACACCACCAACCTCCCGCTCGAGGACTTCACGGCCGACGCCTGCCTGCTCGCCACCGCGCGCGAGGGCGAACCGATCCCCGAGGAGCACGGCGGTCCGCTGCGCGCGATCGTGCCGCACCTGTACGCATGGAAGAGCGCCAAGTGGCTCCACGGCATCGAGTTCCTCGTGGGCGACGCCCCGGGCTTCTGGGAGCGCAACGGCTACCACAACCGTGGCGATCCCTGGCACGAGGAGCGGTACGGCTGAGCCCAGCGCCGCGCGCGCCGTCGCTGCGACGCCTCCAACGCACACCGCCACGTCCACACAGGGACGCGCCGGGGGCTCGTGCCCTCGGCGCGTCTCGGATTGGCGTTCAGGGAGCCCGGCGCGGCGGTCCCGCGCGGAGCGGCCCGCCTCAGCCCAGCAGCTTGGCGATGCGCGCGGCGAGGCGCGACTTCTTGCGCGCCGCGGTGTTCTTGTGCAGCGTCGACGTCTTGGCGGCCCGATCGATCAGGCCCTGCACGACGCGCTGGAACTTCGCCGCTTCGTCGGCGTCGCCCTGCTCGGCGGCCGCGACCGCCTTCTTCGTGAAGGTGCGGATGCGGCTCTTCTGCGAGCGGTTCGACAGGCGCCGTTTCTCGGACTGGCGGTGGTACTTCATCGCAGAGGGGTTGCGTGCCATGGGGGATCTCCTGTTCCTCCCGAGGTCGTCGGGACTCCGGCGCGCGCATCCCGCGCGCGAGGGCGTGTCGACGAGGCCGGGGGCAGCCGAATGCTGCAGCCGGGGGCCGCGTGCCGGGGACGCGGCGGCGACGCGACGAAGCTTCGTCGTCGTCGTGCGGGGTCGGGGCGATCCGCGGACGGACGGGCGACGCGGGGGTCTCGGAGGACCGGCTCGAGGGATCGTCGGGAAGGACGACGCGAGTCGTGACTCGCAGGTCGAGCGCCGCGAAGCGCCATTCGCCGCGGTCCAGGATGCCCGCTGGACCCGCGTGCGCGTGGAGGCTCGTCGACCTCGCGTCGCGCACGACGCCGTGGAGTGGCGTCAGCCGTCGAAGCGTAGCACGGTCGAGCCCCGGGGCTCCACCCGTCGGACGACGAATGGCTTCGACGCACCACGGACGGGCCGCCGTGCCCGCGGTACCGTCGACGCCATGGACTACGAGGCCTTCCGCGCAACGGCCGAGCAGATGCTCGACGAGATTCCCGATCCGTTCCTCCGCGGCCTGCAAGGGATTCACGTCCTCGAGAAGGCGTATCCCGAAGCGGACTTCGAGGGCGTCTGGCGCATGGGCGAGTACCTCGACCCCGGTCCCGAGGACTTCCTCGGCGCCGGCGACGGGCTCGGTCGCCACATCGCGCTGTACTACGGCTCCTTCGTGGCGATCGCCGCCGGCGATCCGACCTTCGACTGGGAGCAGGAGATCTGGGACACGATCACCCACGAGCTCCAGCACCACGTCGAGTCGCTGGCGGGCGACGCGACGCTCATCGGCGAGGACCTCGCGGCGATCGAGTCCTTCGAGGCGCGCGACGAGGACGACTGACGAAGGGACCGCGACCGCCGGGCGGCGGTCGCGGGGGATTCGGATACGGGCTGCGCGCGTCCTGGCTCGCCTACGGTTTGAGAGCGTGGAGCCCGCCGCCCGAGCCCAAGGGGGGCCC
>CBDUCW010000279.1:0-3421 GCA_965365745.1 uncultured Trueperaceae bacterium | reverse complement strand
ACGATCACGTCCTGGTGCTCGTCTCGGGCGGGGGCTCGGCCCTGCTCAGCGCTCCGGACGGACTCGAGCTGGACGACCTGCGGGCGGTCACCGATCGCTTGCTCGAGAGCGGCGCCGAGATCGGCGAGATGAACGCCGTCCGCAAGCACCTGTCGGCGGTCAAGGGGGGGCGGTTGGCCCTCGCGGCCGCCCCCGCCGCGGTGACCGCGCTGATCCTCTCCGACGTCGTCGGCGACGACCTGTCGAGCATCGCCTCCGGGCCCACCGTCGGCGACCCGACCACGTACGCCGACGCGCTCGCGGTCTTCGAGCGCTACGGCATCGATGCGCCCGCGGCGCGGGCCGTGCTGGAGGCCGGACGCGACGGCCGCCGGCCCGAGACGCCGGCGCCCGGCGATGCCGCCCTCGCACGCGTTCGCAACGTGCTCATCGGGTCCAACCCGCAGAGCCTCGAGGCGGCGGCCGCTGCCCTCGAGGCCGCCGGCGTGCACGCGCACGTGCTCGCCAGCGAGATCACGGGCGAGGCACGCGTCGCGGGCGCGGTCCACGCCGCCATCGCGACGCAGGTGGCCCGCTTCGGCCAACCCTTCGCGGCGCCGGTCGCGCTGCTCTCGGGCGGCGAGACGACGGTGACGGTGCGCTCCGAGGGGCGCGGCGGCCGCAACGGCGAGTTCGCGCTGGGGTTCGCCGTGGCCCTGCCCGATCCGCTGCCCGCAGGTGCACCGATTCGCCTGCTCGCGGCCGACAGCGACGGCATCGACGGGAGCGAGGACAACGCGGGCGCGTTCGTCACGCCGGCGCTCCACGAACGGCTCCCCCGGCACGAGGCACGGGCCCTGCTCGATGCCAACCGTTCCTACGACGCCTTCGCCCGAACCGGCCACCTGCTCGAGACCGGACCGACCCGAACCAACGTCAACGACATCCGCATCGTGCTCGTCGGCGATCCGCCTCGGGCGACCGACGCCGAGGGGGCGCGGTAGGCTCACGTCCGTGACGCGCCTGCTCCGCCCCGACGCCGAAGGCATCGCCGCCGCCGCCGCCGCGCTGCGCGCCGGCGAGCTCGTGGCCTTTCCGACCGAGACCGTCTACGGCCTCGGGGCCGACGCGCTCGATCCCGCCGCCGTGGCGCGCATCTTCGCGGCGAAGGGCCGTCCCGCCGACCATCCGGTGATCGTGCACGTCCCCGACCGGCGCGCGGCGGCGGCGCTCGTCGGACCGCTCGACGCCGCCGCGCGGCGCGACGTCGACGCCCTCACCGATGCGTTCTGGCCCGGACCGCTCACCCTGGTCGTGCCCCGGGCCCCGGGCGTGCCCGACGCGGTGACGGGCGGGCAGGACACGGTGGGGCTGCGCTGCCCGTCCGACCCCGTGGCCCGGTCGCTGCTGGAGGCCTTCGGCGGGCCCGTGGCGGCCCCCTCGGCCAACCCCTTCGGCGGCATCAGCCCGACCGAGCCGCAACACGTCCTCGACGATCTCGGCGGGCGCGTGGCCGTCGTGCTCGAACGTGGAGAGGCGTCGCCGCGCGTGGGCATCGAGTCCACGATCGTGGCCCTCGGCCGCGGCGACGTCGTGCTGCTGCGGCCGGGCAGCGTCCGGCGCGAGCAGATCGAGGCGGCGATCGGCCGCGAGGTGCACGATCCCGACGCCCCCGCGCCCCGGGCGAGCGGACGGCTCGAGCGCCACTACGCGCCGAGCACCCCGGCGCGGTACCTGCCGGCCGCCGCGCTCGCGTCCGCCGTGGCGGAGCGCCCCGATGCGGCGTTGCTGGCGTGGGGTCCGCGGCCCGAGGCGCACCGCGGACCGTACCGACGCCTGCCGGCCGATCCCGACGATGCCGGCCGCGTGCTCTACGCCACGCTGCGCGAGCTCGACCGGGCCGACGCCCCCGCCCTCCTGGTCGAATCCGTCCCCGACGGTGCGCGCTGGGACGCGCTCCGCGACCGACTCCGAAAGGCCACCGCGCCCGCCGAGCCCGCGGCCGACCGCGCCGGCGAGCCGACCGTCGACGCGCCGACCGCCATCGAGCCGACCGCCACCGAGCCGACCGCCGCCGCGCCGGCCGATCCGAACGACGCCGCCGCGCGCCTCCCCGACCCGGAAGGATCCCTCCCGTGAGCGACCGTTCTGTCGATCCGCCGTCCATGGAAGCCCCGATCGCGAGCCGCGCCCCTGCCGAAGCGGCCGCCGGCGACGCCCGCGTCGCGCCGGTCCCGACGCCTGCCGCCGCGTCGCTCGCCGCGGCCGGCGAGCAGCCGGCTGCCGTGGCGCAGGGGGCCGACGCCCCCGTGCCACGGGTCGCCGTGCTCATGGGCAGCACCAGCGACTGGGAGACGATGCGGCACGCCGACGACGTTCTCGACGAGCTCGACGTGCCCCACGTGTGCCGGGTCGTCTCGGCCCACCGCACCCCCGACCGGATGCGCGACGCGGCGCTGCGCGCCGAGGGCGACGGCGTGCGCGTGATCGTCGCCGGCGCCGGCGGGGCCGCGCACTTGCCGGGCATGCTCGCCGCGTACACGCACCTGCCCGTGCTCGGGGTTCCGGTGGAGAGTCGCGCGTTGTCGGGGCTCGATTCGCTGCTGTCGATCGTGCAGATGCCCCGCGGCGTGCCCGTCGGGACGTTGGCGATCGGTCGCTCCGGCGCCGTCAACGCCGCGCTCCTCGCGGCGGCGATCGTGGCGCTCGACGACCCGGAGCTCGCCAGTCGGCTGCAGCGCTACCGGGCGGCGAAGTCCGAAGACGCGGCCGGATCGACGCTCCCGAGCCCCAACTTCCGGCCGTGAGCGAGCGCCTCGAGCCCGGCGGCACGATCGGCGTGCTCGGCGGTGGCCAACTCGGCCGCATGCTGGCGCAGGTGGCGGGGCGCATGGGGTACCGGACGCACAGCTTCTCGCCGAGCGCCGACGGGCCCAGCGCCCAGGTCGCGCAGCGCGAGGTCGTTGCGCCGTGGGACGACCACGAGGCCCTGCGCCGCTTCGGAGCCGAGGTCGACGTCGTCACGATCGAGTTCGAGAACATCCCCGTGGCCGCCCTCGAGGCCGCCGGAGCGACGGCGCCGCTCCGTCCGGGGCCGCGGGCGCTCCACGTCGCCCAGAACCGCGCCCGCGAGAAGGCGTTCCTCGACGACCTCGGCGTGCCCGTGGCGCCCCACGCCCACATCGAGACGGCCGAGCAGCTCGCGGCGGCCTTCGATCGCATCGGGGCGCCGGCGATCCTGAAGTCCGCCGGCTTCGGCTACGACGGCAAGGGGCAGCGACGCCTCGCTCCGGGGGCGCCGCTCGCCGACGCCCGCGCGGCGCTCGACGCCGTGGGGGCGCCCGCCGTGCTCGAAGGCTTCGTCGACTTCGAGCGCGAGTTCTCGCAAATCGTGGCCCGCGGCGGCGACGGCGAGCTGCGCTTCTTCGATCCGATCGAGAAC
>CBDUCW010000278.1:0-3421 GCA_965365745.1 uncultured Trueperaceae bacterium | reverse complement strand
GACGGTCCCGGGAAGGAGCCGGCATGAGCCGCATCGACGAGGCGTTCGCCCGCGCCGCCGCCGACGATCGCGCCGCCTTCGTCCCCTACATGACGGCCGGCTACCCCGATCGAGCGACCTTCCTGGCCAACGCCCGGCGCCTGCTCGAGCACGCCGACCTTCTCGAGATCGGCCTCCCCTACTCCGATCCGCTGGGCGACGGCCCGACGATCCAGCGCTCGTCCGAAGTGGCGCTCGCCGCGGGGATCACCACGGCGGACGTGCTCGAGGCGGTGCGCGAACTGCGCTCCGACACCGACGTGCCGATCCTGTTGATGACCTACTACAACCCGATCTACTGCTACGGCGACGCGCCCGCGTCGCCCGAGACGGGCGGCGAGGCGGCCTTCGTGCGCGACGCGGTAGCGGCCGGCGTGGACGGCGTGATCCTGCCGGACCTCCCGCCCGAAGAGGCGACCACGCTCCGCGAGCGAGCCGACGCGGCCGGGCTCGCCACCGTCTTCCTGGTGGCGCCGACGTCCACCGAGGCGCGGCTCGCGGCGGTGACCGAGGCCTGCCGCGGCTTCGTCTACGCGGTGTCCGTCACCGGCGTCACCGGCGCGCGCACGTCGGTCTCGGCCGACGTCGGCGACCTCGTCGCCCGCACGAAGGCGGTCACCGAGCTGCCGGTGGCCGTGGGCTTCGGCGTGTCCGGCGCAGACACGGCGCGCCCGGTCGCGGCCGTTGCCGACGGCGTGGTGGTCGGGTCGGCGCTGATCCGCGCCGCCGCCGCCGGTGGGGATGCCCTTCGCTCGCTGGCCGAGGAGATCGCCGGCGCCTGCCGACGCGCCGTCTAGCTCGCCGAAACCGCCGCCATGCCGGTCCGGTCGCGCCGGCGCCGCCCACGGCCCCGGCGCGAATCGGCGGCCGCGGCGCAGACCCGCCGCGGGCTAGTCGGCGTAGACGAGAACCGCGTCGCCGAGCAGGGCGATGAGATCGGGCGCCAGCAGGAGGCCGACCGGGGCTCCGTCCGGCACGTCGGACGACACCACCCGCACCAAGACTTCCCGCTCGCCCCCGAGGCCGCGCAAGACGAGCAGCCGACCCGCGGGGTGATCCGGCGAGATCGCGCGGTAGCCCGACAGCTCCGACCAGGCGTGCACCGGGACGGTGCCAGGCGCGTCGACGGCCTCGAGGCGGACCTCGACGACGCCGCTCCCGAGCATGTCGATCGCCTCGGCAGCGGCCCGCGACAGATCGATGATCCGGCCGGGCTTGAAGGGGCCGCGGTCGTTGATGCGCACCACGACCGTGCGGCCGTTCTCGAGGTTCACCACGCGCACGCGCGTGCCGAAGGGGAGCGTCTTGTGGGCGGCGGTCAGCTGCCCCGGGTCGAAGATCTCGCCGTTGGCGGTGGGCCGGCCGGCGAAGTTGGGGCCGTACCACGAGGCCAGGCCGCGCTGCACGACCGTCGGCGCCGCCGCCGCTGCGGGCGCCGACGCGTCGGCGCCCACGTCGACCGACGCCCGGTGGGCGGCGGCGTGGTCGGCCCGCGCGGTCGTTCCCACGACGGCGGGGGCGCAGCCCACCAGCAGGAGCGCCGCCAGGGCCAGCGGCGAGGCGTAGCGAGCCTGCGCACGGCTCAGGATCGTCCGGGCGAATCGCATCATCGCGTCAGCCTACGCGCCCGGGGCGCCCCGGTGCGGCGAAGAGTCCCACGTTCGCCGCCCGCGGCAGATCGGATCTGCCGCGGGCGGGAGGGACGAGCGGGCGCAGGCTCGGGGGGCGAAGGCTCAGGACCAGGTGCGACGTGCGAGTTCCTTCTGGCAGAGCACGAACGCTTCGTAGTCCTCGATCTCGGCGCTTCCGTCTGCGATCGCCTCTTCGCACTTCGTGATGATCTCGCTGAGCGCGTCGTTGTCGAGCGCTTTGATGTCGCGTTGCGGAGCCGGACTCGCGATCATGTCGTGCCTCGATTCCTGGTTGCTGACCATGCGGTTGCCTCGCCTTCCCTGCTATGGGCGAACCGTAGCGAAGCGGGTCTTACGAAACTCTCACCTTCGCTCACGATTGGCGGGCGCCTCCGGAAGCGCCCGTCCGACACGGCGTCCTCCGCCGCTGCGAGCACGCCCTCGCGCGTCGCGTCGGTATCGTGCCGACATGATCGACACGCACTGCCACCTCGACCATTGCGACGACCCCGACGCCGCCGCGACGAACGACCTCGACGCCATGGTGTCGATCGGCACGACGCTCGCCCGCTGTCGCACGACGCTCGAGCTGGCCCGCCGCCACCCCCGGGTGGCGGCGGCCGTGGGCATCCACCCCAACAACGCCTCGGACGCCGATCGCGACGACGTGCGCGCCGGGATCGAAGAGCTCGCCGCCGACCCCGCCGTGGTGGCGATCGGCGAGACCGGCTTCGACACGCACTGGGATCGCGAGACGCTCGCCACGCAGCGACGGGCCTTCGATTGGCAAGCCGACCTCGCGCGCCGGCGCGACCTTCCGCTGATCCTGCACGTCCGCGACCATCAGGGGCGCGACGACGCCTCCCGGGCCGCGGCCGAGGCCCTCGCCGCGGCCGGCTGGGAACGCGGGATCCTGCACTGCTTCAACGGAAACGAGGAGCTGCTCGCGGTGGGGCTCGAGCTCGGCTGGATGGTGTCCTTCGCCGGCAACCTCACCTACGGCAGCGCCGACGAACTGCGCGAGGCCGCCGCCCGGGTGCCCGAGGATCGGCTGCTCGTCGAGACCGACAGCCCGTTCCTCGCGCCCGAACCGGTGCGCGGACGGCGCAACGTTCCGGCGAACGTGCGGCACACGGCGGCGCGGTTGGCCGAGCTCCGCGGCGTTCCGCTCGAGCAGCTCGAGGCACGGCTCGACGCCAATGCGCGGACGATCTACCGGCTGGACGCTGCGCTCGGAGGCTCCTGAGCGCCGGCTCGGTCGACGCGACCGTGGCGCGGCGCGGCACGCCCCGCGACGAGACCGGCGCCGGGCCAGGCTGGCTCGCGCTCGGTCCCGCGACCGACGTCGAAGACGCTAGGCCACGTCGATCTCGTGCGCACCCACCCACGTCACCTCGACGCTGGCGCGGTCGTAGCGGAGGTGCTGCGCCAAGCGCGTCCGCGACATCACGCGGTGCGGCTCTTCGGGCATGAACGCGGTCACGACGTCGACCCACCGCGGCGTGCTGTACTCCATCACCACGTGGAGCGGAATGCGGACCCGCGGCGACGATGTCCCCGGAATCCAGGTGGTCACCGCCGCCCACGACATCGGTGACGCTCCCCCCGGCCTCCTGGACCAGTAGAGCGCCGGCAGCGATGTCCCAGCGCGACAGTCCGATCTCCCAGAACCCGTCGTAGCGCCCGCAAGCGGTAAAGGCGAGATCCATGGCTGCGGAACCCGCCCGTCGCAGCCCCGCGGTGGTCCGGAT
>CBDUCW010000277.1:0-3474 GCA_965365745.1 uncultured Trueperaceae bacterium | reverse complement strand
GTCGGGGATTCGACGGCGACCGTGTCGCCGTTGGCCAGGCCCAGGGCTCGGGCGTCGACCGGGTTGATCTTGAGGACGTCGTCCCAGTTCTCGTCGCCGGGATCGGCGTTCTTGTGCGCCTGGTACCAGGTGCAGTTCGCCGAGCGGCCCTCGCGGTTGAGTCGGCTGCGGTGCTCGAAGAAGATGAACGGGTAGTCGTTCGGATCGCCTTCGCGGTAGGCGGCCTCGTAGTGCGGCATGAACGCGCGATCCCCGCGCGCCTCGTACTTGGTGACCTCGAGCACGCGGTCGACGTCGACGCCGTGCTTCTCGGCGTGCGCGGTCAGCGCTTCCTTGAGGGTCTCGGAGTAGAACTCGAACTTGCCGGTCTTGGTCTTGAACTTGCCGGCCATCGTGCCCGCCTCGAAGCGGTGGCTGTTCCAGACGCCCTTGTCGACGAAGTCGTCCCAGCCGTCGAGCGCGTCACCGTACTTGCCGTAGTCGCTGTGGGTCGCGTCCCACGCGGGGCGGGTCAGCAGCTTCACGGCGTGCAGGGAGAAGCTCGACGAATCGGTCGGCGCCGCGCCCGTCTCGGGGTCGGCGAACTGCTCTTGGAAGTAGCGGTACAGGTTGTCGAAGCCGCGATCGGCGAGGGCCTCGGCGAGCATCCACGGAACGGCGGTCTCGTCTTCGCGCACGTCCCACATCGGTTCGACCATGGGCTGGGTGAGACTGGCGTAGCCGTAGAGGTTTTGCTTGCTCTTGAGGAAGCCCCACTTCTCGAACATCTGGTGGGCGGCGGGTAGCACGACGTCGGCGAAGTGGCTCATTTCGGAGGCGTTGGTCGTGATGTGCGCGAAGAAGGGAAGCTTGGTGAGCGCACGCTCCCAGCGTTCGGCGCCCGAGGCCGAGTAAGCGAAGTTGCACCAGTAGCCGATCGCCACCTGGATGGGGTAGGGATCGTCCTCGAGGATGGCGTCAGCCGCGCGATTGGTGACGACGCCGCCGCCGCTCTTGCCCTTGTTGAGCGCGGGGAACTCGAGCGTGCCGCGCTGGTCGATCTTCGACTGCTTGGACTGGGTCTTGGCGAGGTCGTCCTGGTAGTCGCCGTAGTCGGGGATGCCGTCGGCCACGACCTTCGTCTTCTGCACCACACCGCCGCGGGCGTCCGCCGAGCCCACCAAGCCGTTGAGTGCGTGGGCGGCCATGGCGGTGTACCCGCCACGGACCTGCATCGCCGCGCCGGGCGACACCCAGCTGATCGCGCGCGGGGCTGCCTTCGCGAAGCCGATGGCCACGCGCCGAATCTGCTCGGCGGGAATGCCGCAGATGGGGGCGGCCCACTCGGGCGTCCGGTCCTTGAGCTCCGTGTTCCACCAGCGCACCAGACCGTTGGTGTGGATCTCCTCGAAGCGATCCTCGACGACGATGCGTCCGGCCTTGAAGCCGTTCACGCCGTCCGTGAAGTCGCCGACGAAGGAGCGGCTCCACAGCCCTTCGGTCAGGATCACGTGCGCCATGGCGATGGCCAAGGCACCGTCCTCACCGGGGATGACGGGCAACCACTCGTCCGCCTTGGCGGCCGTCGCCGAGAGGCGCGGGTCGATGACCGCGATCTCGGCGCGGTCGCGGACGTCGCCCCAGACGTTGATCGCGTGCGGGACCTGCCGGTTCGACGAGACGGGGTCCGCGCCCCAGGCGAGCACGTAGCGGGTTTCGGTCAGGTCGTAGTCGCGGTAGTCCCAGTAGCCCTCGGTGTAGTAGGCGCCGAACTTCTCGGCCTCGGCGCAGATCGCCGAATGGCTGATGCCGTTCGGAGAGCCGAAGATCTTCGGGACGGCGCTGTAGATGATGTCGCGGAGGTAGCTGTAGCGCCCGCGGAACACGGCGAACTGGTGGCTGTCGCCGGTGTCGCGAAGCTCGATCATCTTGTCGGCGATCATGCCGATCGCTTCGTCCCAGCTGATGGGCACGAAGCCGGGATCCTCGTTGCGCCCCTTGCTCGGGTTGGTGCGCTTCATCGGCACCTTGAGGCGATCGGGATCGTAGACCTGTTGCAGGGCGAGGTGGGGTCGCGGGCAGATCTTGCCGTGGTTGGCCTTGGAGTAGGGGTTCCCGCGCACGTTCACGGCGCGGCCGTCGACGATCTTCACCTGGACGGGGCACCAGCTGGTGCAGCCCTGGCAGGTGGAGGCGACCCAGGCCGCCGTGGAGGACGAGGTCGATTGGGATGGGCTCTGGCTGAAGGCGGTGAGGAGCGGTCCTCCGCTCGCGGCCGCCAGCACGCCCGCGCCCGTCAGCTGGAGGAACCGCCGGCGGTCGATGCCGGGGCGTTCTTCGGGGGTAGGTCCGTCGCTACGCATGGCGTCCCTTTCAGAAGACGAGGCTCATGGGCAGATCGGCCTGCCCGCCGAGGACCAGCGCCAACCGGAAGAAGTACCCGCCGACGAGGATCATGGCGCTCGTGAATGCGATCGTGGCGACCTGGGCCCCGCGGCGCTGACGGCCTTCGCCGAACACCACCTCTGCCGCGCCGATCAGCAGCGGAAGAACGAGGCCGACGACGATGCCGCCGTACCAGAACATGGGTCCGTATGCGGCGTTCGCCGCGTCCAGCGCTTGCTTCTGGCCGAGGCTGCCCATCTCCAGGCTCAACCACCATGCGAAGGCGGTTCCGAGCTGGAGGACCAACAGGGCCACGAGGGTATTTCGCACGACCGTGAGGTCGCCGAGGAAGCGGTTCACGTGCTCGCGATCCGACAGCCGGCCCCCGAGGCCCATGCGCAGCAGGTGGACCAGGAGGACGACGGCGATGCCGGTGGTCGCGAAGCCGAGGAGGGCGGCGATGAGGGTGGGTCCGGTGTTCCACAGCGGACGGCTGTTCACGACCGAGAGCAGGAGGCCGTGGTACGCGCCGACGATGATCCCCAGCGGCACCAGGGTGAATCCCAACACTCTGCGCCTGCGCACGTTCGCCTCGACGTTCCGCCAGTCCCAGGCGTAGAAGAGGCCGACGATCACGAGCAGCGGCTGGAAGATCCCGCCCCACCACAGGGGCGATTGAAGGTTGATGTTCGTGTAGGTCGCCCACACGTTCAGCGGGCGGCCCATCTTGGCCAGGATCATGACGAGGCCGGCGGCAACCAGAATCGGGCCGATCCAGGCCGCGGTGCGGGTCAGCCGCTTGTACTTGCCCCCGAACAGCTGGTCGATGAGGACGGCGAACAGCATGGCTCCGACGCCGGCACCGCCCAGGTACAGATCCAGCGCGACGCGCCAGTCCCACGCGGGGCCGGGCTGAAGGTTGAAGACGATCTCAGGATTCATGTCCTGCTCCCTCGGTCACGGGGCGCGTGGCCACGGTGGGGCCGTGCACGACGAGGGCTCGAAGCGTGTCGGCCGCTGCGTCGAACACCGGATGGTCGGAGTGCTCTTCGATGGCGTCGGCGAACGCGGGAAGCCACGGCTTCACCTGCTCGTTCCAGAACGCGGAGA
>CBDUCW010000276.1:0-3475 GCA_965365745.1 uncultured Trueperaceae bacterium | reverse complement strand
CGACCGGGGCGCGCTCGGTCGCGACCTTGGGATCCTTCGCGCTGCGCGTCAGCGCGATCCGTCCGGTGCGAACGAGCTCGATGATGCCGTAGGGCCGCATCTGATCGATGAAGGCGGTCATCTTGCCTTCGTCGCCGGTGACCTCGAAGACCAGGGCGGCGCGGTCGACGTCGACGATGCGCGCGCGGAAGTCCTGCGCGATCTGCCGGATCTCGACGCGCTGCTCGGGGCTGCCGACGGCGACCTTGATCAGCATCAGCTCGCGGTCGACGAAGGAGGTCTCGGTGTGGTCGACGACCTTGATGACGTCGATCAGCTTCTGGAGTTGCTTCTGGACCTGTTCGAGGGTGGAATCCTCGCCGCTGACCACGAAGGTCGTACGACTGATCCCGGGGTTGGACGACTGGGCCACCGAGAGCGACTCGATGTTGAAGCCTCGGCGGGCGAACAGGCCGGCGATGCGGACGAGCACGCCGGGCTCGTCGCGAACGGTCACCGAGACGACGTGGCGCTTCTCGACGGGGCGGGCGCCCGCGGAGGGCGTTGCGCCGGAGCGTGCGGAGGGGTAGCTCATGCTTCGACCTCCTCGGGTTCCTGGTCGCCGATGATCATCTGGTCGACCCCGGCCCCGGCCGGCACCATCGGGAACACCTTCTCGGCTTCGTAGACCACGAAGTTGATCAGCGCCGGCTTCTTGCTGGCGAGGACCTTGGGCACGAGCTCGCGCGCCGTCTCGCGGTCGAAGACGTTGTAGCCGTCGATCCCGTAGGCCTGGGCGAGCTTGGCGAAGTCGGGGTTCGAGTCGGCGAGGAAGACCTCGGAGTAGCGCTCGGCGTGGAACATCTCCTGCCACTGCCGGACCATGCCCAGCACCCCGTTGTTGCAGATCGCGATCACGATCGGGAGCTGGTGCTTGTAGATCGTGGCGAGCTCCTGGATGTTCATCTGCACCGAGCCGTCGCCCGCCACGCAGACGACGGTCTGCCCCGGGCGCGCGAAGGCGGCGCCGATCGCGGCGGGCAGGCCGAAGCCCATCGTCCCGAGACCGCCCGAGGTGACCCAGGTTCGCGGCTTCGAAGTCGGGAACAGGCGGGCCGCGAACATCTGGTGCTGCCCCACCTCGGTGGTGACGATGACGTCGTCGTCGGACTCGTCGTGCAGCAGCTCGATGACCTCCTGCGAGACGAGCGGCTTGTCGGTCTTGTAGCGCTCGGGGTACATCCCCTTCCACTCGTGCAGCTGCTCCCACCAGGGCGCGATGTCGAGCGCATCGAGCTCCTCGCCGAGGCGCGGAAGCACGTCGCGCAGGTCGCCCACGACGGGGACGTGCGCCTGCACGAGCTTGCTGATCTCGGCCGGGTCGATGTCGATGTGCACGATGGTGGCGTTCGGGGCGAAGCGGCTGATCTTGCCGGTGACGCGATCGTCGAAGCGCAGCCCCGCCCCGATGATCAGGTCGGAGTGGGTGATCGCGCGGTTCGCGGTCACGGTGCCGTGCATGCCGGGCATGCCGAGCGACTGTTGCCGCCCGGCGGGGTAGGCGCCGATGCCCATCAGCGTGGTGATCACGGGGACGTTCGTCTTCTCGGCGAAGGCGATGACCTCCTCCGAGGCGCACTGTCCGCCGCCGCCGACCATCATGATCGGCTGCTTGGCGGCGCGGATCGCCTTGGCGGCCTTGCGGATCTGGCCGGCATGGCCGACCACCGTCGGCTTGAAGCCCGGAAGATCGACCACCGCGTCGAGTTCGCCCTCGAACGCCGCCTGCTGGACGTCCTTGGGAACGTCGACCAACACGGGCCCGGGGCGCCCGGTGCGGGCGATGTGGAACGCCTCGCGGAGGACCCGCGGAAGGTCCTCCACCGACTTGACCAGGTAGTTGTGCTTGGTCACCGGCCCGGTGATGCCGTAGACGTCGGCCTCCTGGAAGGCGTCCGTGCCGATCAGCGAGGTCGGAACGTTTCCGGTGACCGCCACCACCGCCGATGAATCCATCATCGCGGTCGCGAGCCCGGTCACGAGGTTGGTCGCGCCGGGTCCGCTCGTGGCGAAGCAGACGCCGACCTTGCCCGAGGCGCGGTAGAAGGCGTCGGCCGCGTGGGCGCCGGCCTGTTCGTGGCGGACCAGGACGTGCTTGATCGACGAGTCGTAGAGAGCGTCGTAGACGGGCATGATCGCGCCGCCCGGATGGCCGAAGACCACCTCGACCCCCTCTCGCTCGAGCATGGCGAGGATGACTTCTGCACCGGTCATGGGACCCTCCTGGCGACGGGACCATTCCCGTCGGGGCTGCGGCGAGGCGCGGTTGGCGAGGCGTGGATGCTCATGGCGGTGGGCTTTCGGTCGAGGTGCGGGCCGGCGGGGCCGGCGATGGGCGTCGGGAGGGTCGGGGCGGCCCGTGGGCGGGCGCGATTCGCTCGGACGGGAGCGGCGGGGGCGGCAGTACGTGAGCCGATTCACGAAACGACCCCGCGCACCAAGGCGGTGGCGGGGCGGGGCTCAACGTGACGGCGCAGTGCGCTACACGCAACCCCCCGCGCGTAGGACTACGACGACCGGCGCGAACGTCGACGGCGAAGCCTTCGATCGCGGGGTGGCGTCATCGGGGTGGGAGCGGAGTGCAAACACTGGTCGGGAGTATACGAGGTCGCCTGGGAGGTGTCAAGCGACCCGAACAGCCGAAAAGTCCGATGGGAAAGGGCATCTTCCCCGGTTCCACGTCGCCTCTCGGGGGCGTCGGCGACGCGCCTCGGCGGCGTGCGGGCTCGATGCCGCGCTCGAACTCGCACGGAGCGACCGTGCGGTCGACTACAATTGACTACCTCGGGTCGGTCCGGGCCGCGTGGCGGCGCCTGGACCCCCGGCGGACGTTGCCAGGGACCATGGAGGTGCACCATCGAAGTCCTGCGCGTTTCCGCCCACTCCATCCCCAACAAGGTCGCCGGCGCCATCGCAGGGGTCCTGCGCGACGTCGGGACGGTCGAGGTCCAGGCGATCGGCGCGGAGGCCGTGAATCAAGCGGTCAAGGCGATCGCGATCACCCGTAGCTACCTCGAGGGCGACCGCTACGACCTGACGGCGGTGCCCGAGTTCGTGAAGCTCCGCCTGCACGATCAGGAGCGCACGGCGATCAAGTTCGCCGTCGTGCGCCACCCGTACGACGAGGGCGAAGCCGGCAGCGACGCCCGCCCCGACGCCGAGGCCGAGGTCGAGGCCGACGCCGAGGGCGAGGCCGACGGGCACACCGATCCCGACGCCCGGAAGGCTGCGGCGAGCGAGGATCCTCTGGAGGAGTGAGGCGGCCCCCCGGCCTCCTCGCTCCGCGCCTTCCCGTACCGCGCCTGCCCATCCCGCGCCCGTCCGCCCGGGGCAGCAGCTGCTGGGAGATCACCATGCGCAGGCTCTCCGAGAGGGGGTGACCCGCTCGGACCGCCCGGGCCAGGTCTCCATCACGACCTTCCACGCCGGAGGCCAG
>CBDUCW010000275.1:0-3484 GCA_965365745.1 uncultured Trueperaceae bacterium | reverse complement strand
TTGAAGAACGCGCGAACCTCCTCCGGTACGTGGAAGGCGGGCTCGAGCGGCCAGAAGGCGCGTCCGGAGCGTCCGAACGGCAACGCCGCGAAGGCGACGAGCGCCGTCAGGGCGGGCACCCATGCCGGGCTCGCCCGGCGCGACGTTCTCAGGGTTGCGGTCGCCGCCACGTGGGGCTCAGCGCGGAACCGGGAAGACTTCGTTCGTCCAACGGCCCACGATGCGGTCTCGGACGTCCGGGTCGCCGTAGGTCTCGAAGTCGTAGTCGATCAGGTTGATGCTGTCCATGTCCGGAGCTTCCGGCGGAACCGGCGTGTTGCCGTTCGACGGCACCTGGAACGACTCGCCCTGCTCGGCCGCGATGGCCTGCGCTTCGGGCGTCAGCGCCCACTCGATGAAGGCGATGGCAGCTTCGCGATTGGGGCCATTGGCGACGAGGCTCAGGCCGCCGATTTCAAAGCCGGTGCCCTCGGACGGCGCGACGTTGGTCACGGGGAAGCCTTGCTTGGCGTAGGCGACACCGTCGTGGAGGAACTGGATCGCGACCGCGACGTCACCGCGTCCCGCGAGCAGGCCCACGGCGCCACCGGAGCGCGTGTACTGCGCGATGTTCTGGTGGATGTCGGCCAGGATGTCGAAGGCCTCTTCTTCGCCGTAGATCTGGATCAGCGTGGCGATGATCGTGTAGGCCGTGCCCGACGTGTTCGGGTTGGGCATCGCGAGCAGGCCCTTGAAGGCCGGGTTGCGCAGATCCTGCCAGCTGGTGGGAACTTCGAGGCCTTCCTCTTCGACAACGCTCGGATTCACGACGTAGCCGATCGCACCCGTGTACAGCGGGATGTAGGTCTCGCCGACGGCGTTGGTCAGGGTCGACAGCAACTCGTCCCAGGTCGACGGCTTGTAGAACTCGGTCAGTCCTTCGTTGAAGGCCACCAAGTGGGGATCGCCGGTGCCGCCGAACCACACGTCGAAGGTGGGGTTGCTGGCCTCGGCGCGAAGACGGGCGAGGCTTTCGCTCGAGGAGAGACGAACGAATTCGAGGTCGTAGCCCGTGGCGTCGCTGAACGCGGGCCCGAGCGCCTCGCACCAGGCGAGCGACGGACTGCAGAGGAGATTGACCTGCTGGGCCGATGCCGCACCGAGCGACAGCAGGACGATGAGAGCGAGGATGCCGAAGCGCTTCATGACGCACCTCCAGGGAGTTCACTCACCGTGCATGGGCGCCGATCGCCGCATGCGAAGGGGGGCTGTCCGACCCCGTGCGAGGCACGACGGAGACGGCCTCTTCGGGGTCGAACCGGTGAGTTGTAGCTTGTCGTCGAGTGTATCGCAGCCTACGGTCGGTGTGTGGGTGTTTCGGCCGCGCCGTCGGCGCCGCAGGCGCGCAGCTTCGCACGCGCCACGTCGCCGAGTTCGGACCGCGCCGAGGCGTAGACCGAGCGGTGGTTCGGCGCGGTGCTCGAGCCGTCCCAGACGCGTCGCAGGCCACGGTAGAGGGCCGAGCCGATGTTGACTTTCACGACGCCGAGCGAGCAGGCGGCGGCCAGATCGCCCTCGTCGATGCCGCTCCCTCCGTGGAGCACGAGCGGCCCGTCGACGGCATCCTGGATCTCGGCGAGCAGCTCGAGGTCGAGCCGGCTCGCCTGGCCGTGCTCGCTCCCCACCGACACCGCCACGACGTCGGCGCCGCCCTCGTGGGCGAGCCGGGCCGCATGGTTGGGTTCGGTGAGCGTGGCCTCGCCTTGGGCGCCGCCGAAGCTCTCGGCCGCGACCTCGAGTGCGGCCCCCTGGGCGTGGGCCACGTCGGCGAGGGCACGGGCCGTGGCGATCAGCTCCTCGAAGTCGAGTCCGGCTCCGTCGAGCATGATGCTGCCGTAGCCCGCGCGCAGGCAGTGCAGGCCGAGCGCCGCATCGGGTCCGTGGTCGAGGTGCACCGAAATCGGCACCGGGCTCTGCTCGGCGAAGCTGCGAACGAGCGCCACGACGTGCGGAGCCGCGATCTGGTCGAGATCCGCCGGGTAGGTCTGGAGCAGCAGCGGCGCATCGAGCTCCTCGGCGGCGTCGACGCAGGCGCGGATCATCTCGGCGCTGCAGACGTTGAAGGCCGGGAGGGCGTAGCCACCGCGGTAGGCCGCGTCGTAGAGCGTGCGGGCGTCGCCGACCCAGGGCATCAGAAGCCGCCGTGCGCGTCGATGAAGTCGATGAGCTCGTCGTAGTAGCCCATCGCGTTCGCGCAGGCGTGCCGCGTGACGACGAGGGCGCCGTTGGCGTTCCCCATGCGCGCGGAGCGGCGCCAATCCCAGCCCTGCAGCCGCCCGAAGATGAAGCCCGACGCGAAGGCGTCGCCCGCTCCGACGACGTTGACCACGTCGACCGGGAACCCGGGGACGTCGATGGGGTCGTCCGCGTCGCGCAGGAACACGCTCACGCCCCCGGGACCGCGCTTGACCAGCAGCGCCTCCGGGCCGTTCGGAATGGCGAGGAGGGCCGCGATGTTCGCGTCGAGATCGCCGCGAACCTCGGGCGCCGTGATCTGCTGGTGGTGGATCACCAGGTCGTCGGGATCCTGCAGCATCGCCGCGTTGATCTCTTCCTCGGTTCCGATCGCCACGTCCACGTGCGTCAGCGCGGCGCGCGCCATCACGCCGAAGGCGCGCGGGTCGTGCCACTGGTCGGCGCGGAAGTCGAGATCCATGAAGACCGTTCGCCCCGCGGCGCGGGCCCGTTCCGCCGCGAAGATCGTGGCGGCAGCCTGCGGCTGCGAGGCGAGGCCCGTCCCCGAGATCTCGAGCGCCCGCGCGCGCTCGACCGGTGCCGCGAGGACGTCGTCGATGCCGATCTGGATGTCGGGCGCATTGTCGCGATAGAACACCAGCGGCGTCCTGCCCTCTTCGATGCCGAGCACGGCGGCCGCGCTGCGGGTGCCTTCCTTGCGCGGGATGAAGCGGGTCTCGACGCCCTCGCGGTCGAGGAAGGCGACGATGAAATCGCCGACCTTGTCCTCGCCGACCGCCGTGAGCAGCGCAGTTCGCAAGCCGAGTCGACGCGTGCCCACGGCGATGTTCGTCGGGCTTCCCCCGACGAAGGCCGCGAAGCTGGTGATGTCCTCGAACTTGGCGCCGATGTCGTTCGAGTACAGGTCGATGGAGCTGCGCCCCATGGTCAGGAGGTCGAACTCGTAGGCGGGATCGGCGGCGGGACCGGATTCCGGGGCAGGGGGGACATCGGGCATGGATCGCCTCCGCAGGCGGTCGGGACGTGTTATGTGATGCGTGCCGCGCACGGCACCCGCGGTTCGAGCCGAAGGGTCAGAAGGTTCGCGACCAGTCCTTGGGCCAGCGCTCCACGACCACCTTCGTCTCGGTGTAGAACTCGACGCCGTGACGCCCTTGCGCGTGGAGGTCGCCGAAGAAGCTGTCCTTCCAACCGCTGAACGGGAAGAAGGCCATCGGCGCGGCCACCCCGAGGTTGATCCCGATGTTGC
>CBDUCW010000274.1:0-3487 GCA_965365745.1 uncultured Trueperaceae bacterium | reverse complement strand
CTCGCCAACGGCAGCAAGGTCGAAGTCACCGGGGCGGCCGCCCAGGACCAGGCCCCGGCTCCGACGGTCGCGTCCCCGGGGGAAGCGGACTCGCCACCGCCCGATCCCGCCCCGAGCACCGCCGGACCAGAAGAACCAGCGACGGACGCCGACGCGTCGCCCGAGACGGCCGCTTCGGGCACGGAGGAGGCCGCGACCGACCGCGCGCCCCTCGAGATGCGCGCGCTCAAGATGCGGGCCTCCGTGCAACTCAAGGCCTTCCTCATGCCCGCGGCCGAGGAGATCGACGGGGCGTCGATCACCCTGCGGTACGGCGACCGGCACAGCTTCCACTTCCGCGAACTTGCCAAGCGCAAGGGCGAGTTCCTCGAGCTCCTCGCCGAGCTCGGCTACCCGGACGCCCACGTCCGCCTCGAGGGACCGGACGACACGGTCGAATGGGCGGGTGGCCCCGCAAAAAAAGCCTGACGGGGCGCGCCGCCACGGCCGCCCCGCCGGACCCGACCCCAACGACGTCGGCACCGCCGGAGCGCACCGCTCCCGGGGCCCCCTCGTCCGCGAACGCTTCGGACGACGCCGCCGACGGGGCCGGTGCATCCGCGGTGCGGTCGGCCGATGCCGCTCCGACCGGCGCTACCGAAGAGACCGGCGCTACCGAAGACACGCCCTCGAGCCGCGAAGGCATGCCTTCCGGCGCCGCCGGGTCAGGAGAGGCGAGCCACCCTCCCCCGGCGCCCCCCACCGACGGCGCGTCCGCGGAGCACGACGACGGCCTGCCCGACGACACGCCGTTCCAGCGCGAAGAGCTCCCCCCGGGTTTCTGGGACGACCCGCCCGACGCCCGCACGCCTTCGCCCGCCACCCCGTCGCAGGGGTCCGCGTCGGTGGCGGATGGCGAGGCTGCGGATGCGTCTCCGGCCCGTGCGGGCACGACTCGGAGCGCCGGCCCCGCATCCTCGGCGGCGTCTCCCCCGCCCCCGACCGCGCCCTCCGGCGCTCGTCGCGGCGAGCGCGGCGGCGGGCCGGGACCGCGCGGCGACGACCCGGACGCCGACGACGATCCGCGCATCGCCGTCGTTCAGGAGTTGTTCCCCGGGCGCGTGCTGCGCGTCGAGCCGGACGCAGCGAGCGGATCGGGGAGCGAAGCGCTCGCCGACGCCGACCTCGACCCCGATCTCGACCCCGGGGTCGACCCGGATCTCGAGCTGTAGCGCCAAGGCGCGCCGCGGCGCGACCCACGGCGCCCCATCGTCGCGACCGCCCGCGCCTGCAGGTCGGGCAGTCGCCGCCTGCTCCGGCCGGACGACTCGGAGCCCGTGGGGCCCGCGGTAGCATGCGCGTGCGATGAATATCCAGAAACTGATGAAAGAAGCGCAGAAGGCCCAGAAGAAGATGGCCGAAGCGCAAGAGAAGATCGCGGCGATGACGGTCGAAGGCACCGCCGGCGGAGGCCTCGTCACCGTCGTCGCCCGCGGCGACGGAAGCGTGACCTCGGTCAGCATCGACCCGAGCGCGGTCGACCCCGAGGACGTCGATCTGCTCGAGGATCTCGTCATGGCCGCCGTCAACGAGGCCCAGCGCAAGGCCCAGGAGCTCCAGGAGTCCGAGCTCGGCGGTGCCATGGGAGGCCTCCAGGGCCTCGGCGGACTCGGAGGCATGTTCTGATCCGCGCCCTCCGCGGTCCCGCCACCGGGGACGGAGCGCGGGCGTGAAGTACCCGGCTGCGCTCGTGACGCTCATTCGCGAGCTCGGGCGCCTTCCCGGCGTCGGGCCCAAGAGCGCGCAGCGGCTCGCCTTCCACCTCTTCGACCAGCCGGACGAGGACGTGCAGGCGCTGGCCGCTGCGATCGCCGAAGCCAAAGCCCGGCTCGCCCGCTGCCCGGAATGCTTCCACGTCATGGGCAGCGACGAAGCGCGCTGCGCCGTCTGCGACGATCCCCAACGGGAGCGCGACCTCATCTGCGTGGTCGAACAACCGGCCGACGTCCTGGCGATCGAGCGGAGCGGCGAGTACCTCGGCCTGTACCATGTGCTGCACGGGGCGCTCTCGCCGATGAACGGGGTGGGGCCCGAACAGCTGACCATCGCCCAGCTCTTCGAGCGGCTCGAGGGCGCGAGCGAGATCATTCTGGCGACGTCGACCAACGTCGAGGGCGAGGCGACGGCGATGTACCTCGCCAAGGCGTTGGCCGAACGCGGGCTGCCGGCGAGCCGGATCGCCTACGGCCTGCCCGTCGGCGGCGATCTCGAGTACGCCGACGAGGTGACGCTCGGCCGAGCGATCACGAATCGGCGGCCGGTCGACTGACCCCCCCGCCCCCGCTGCGCGGCGAGAACGGACGGCTCCGCCGCCCATCGCGCGGTACCGCTCCGCGCTCCTGCACGTCCCCGCAAACGGCGCCGGCCGCGTTCGGCGCACCGTCTCGACACGCCGCGAAACCGTTGCCGACCGCCAAGTTGACACCCGCGAAAGCGTCCTTATAATGACGGCGCATTCGCAGAGGAGCGATCCGTGAGCCCAAGCCAACCCCGCCGTCTCGTCATCGTCGAATCCCCGACGAAGGCGCGCACGATCCGACGATTCCTTCCCGACGCCTACAAGGTCGAGGCGTCGATGGGGCACGTTCGTGACCTGCCCGCCTCCGCCGCGGAGATCCCCGCCCCCTTCCGGGGCGAGGCCTGGGCGCGCCTCGGAGTGAAGATCGAGGACGATTTCGAGCCGCTCTACGTGGTCAACGACCGCAGCCGCAAGGTGATCAACGCCTTGCGGCGCGAACTGAAGAACGTCGACGAGCTGTTCATCGCGACCGACGAGGACCGCGAAGGCGAATCGATCGGCTGGCACCTCGTCGAGGTGCTCGAACCCGAGGTCCCGGTCAAGCGGATGGTCTTCCACGAGATCACCGAGGATGCGATCCAGCGCGCCCTCGACGAGACCCGCGACATCGACCGCAACCTCGTCGACGCCCAGGAGGCGCGGCGCGTGCTCGACCGGCTGGTCGGCTACTCGATCAGCCCGGTGCTGTGGCGCAAGATCGCCAAGGGGCTGTCGGCTGGGCGGGTGCAGTCGGTCGCCGTACGGCTGCTCGTTCGCCGCGAGCAGGAGCGCATGCGCTTCGTGCCCTCGAGCTACTGGGACCTCGATGCGTCGCTGGCGAAGACGGCCGGCGACACCCGCCCCTTCGACGCGAAGCTGACCCACCTCGACGGCATCCGCCTCGTGTCGGGCCGCGACTTCGACGCCGACACCGGCGAACTCGCCGAGGGGGTCGTCGAGGGCCGCGACGTCGTCCGACTCGACCGCGCGCGGGCCGATGCGCTCACCGCCGACGCCGCAAAGGCCGGATGGTCCGTCGCGTCGGTGGAGTCGCGCGAAGCGACCCGCAACCCCGCGGCACCGTTCACGACGTCGACCCTGCAGCAGGAAGCGAGCCGCAAGCTGTCGCTCTCCGCGTCGCAGACGATGCGCGTCGCGCAGCGCCTCTAC
>CBDUCW010000273.1:0-3491 GCA_965365745.1 uncultured Trueperaceae bacterium | reverse complement strand
CGACCCACCTCTGGCGGGGTCTCGTGGTTCTCTTGATGGCGGGGGTCGCTCTGGCCATGCTGGCCGGTTGCCCGGACGACGGTGCGATCGGAGGAGGGGAAGACTACACGACCGAGACCGGGGACGCCATCCCGGTGTTCACGACCCGGCCCGACACCCTGTGGGGCGCGACCTTCATGGTGCTCGCGCCGGAGCACCCGCTCGTCGACACGCTGACGAAGCCCGAGCGCAAGGCAGAGGTCGACGCCTACGTCGCCCAGGCCGCACGCATGAGCGAAATCGACCGCCAGTCCGAGCAGCGCGAGAAGACCGGCGTCGCTACCGGGTCGACCGCCACGAACCCGGTCACCGGCGAGGCGATCCCGATCTGGGTCGCCGACTACGTGATGGTGACCTACGGGACCGGCGCGATCATGGCCGTGCCCTACGGCGACCAGCGCGACTTCGAGTTCGCCCGCACCTTCGGGCTCGAGATCCGCCCGGTGGTTCGCCCCGAAGGCGCCGATGCGATCCCCGACCCGGACACCATGGAGGCGGCCTACGCGGGGCCCGGCGTCATCGTGAACTCCGGTCCGATCGACGGAACCGTCAACAACGGCGACAAGGGGCGCGCCAACCCGGCGGTCGCGGCCGCCATCGATCACCTCGAGGCGCAGGGCATCGGCGAGGAGAAGGTCACCTACCGCCTCCGGGACTGGCTGATCTCGCGGCAGCGCTACTGGGGCACGCCCATCCCGATGCTGTACTGCGACGCCTGCGGCATCGTGCCCGAGGCCGAAGACAACCTGCCCGTCGTGCTCCCCGAGGACGTCGAGTTCATGCCCACGGGCGAGAGCCCGCTGCGGCACCACGAGGGCTTCCTGAACGCCACCTGCCCGTCGTGCGGCGGCGCCGCGCGGCGCGAGACCGACACGATGGACACCTTCATGGACTCGTCCTGGTACTGGTTCCGGTACCTCAGCCCCGACAAGGACGACGGCCCGATCGACGCCTCGCTCGCCGCCCGCTGGACCCCGGTCGACACGTACACCGGCGGGTCCGAGCACGCGATCCTGCACCTCCTCTACTCGCGCTTTTTCACGAAGGTGATGCAGGACATGGGGCTGATCGATCACGGCGAGCCGTTCAAGCGGCTGTTCAACCAGGGGATGATCCTCGGCGAGGACAACCAGAAGATGTCCAAGAGCCGCGGCAACGTCGTCGACCCGGACGACCTCGTCGCGCAGTACGGGGCCGACGCCGTGCGCGCCTACATGATGTTCATCGGCCCGTGGGACCAGGGCGGACCCTGGAACTACCAGGGGATCGAGGGCGTCACGCGCTTCCTGAATCGCGTGTGGAACGTCCTCGCCGGGGCCGACGACGGGGCGGCCGAGGCCGCGTCGGGACCCGAGGCCGAGGCGGCGCGGGCCGAGCTCCGGCGCGCCACCCACCACGCCATCAAGGAGGTCACCGAGGACCTCGACGCGTTCCAGTTCAACACCGCCGTCGCGGAGCTGATGACGCTCCAGAACGCGATGTCGAAGGCCCGCTCGGTGCGGGGCAGCCCCGAGTGGGAGGCGGCCGCCGACGCGCTGCTGCTGCTCGTGGCCCCGATCGCCCCGCACATCGCCGAGGAGCTGTGGGAGCGGCGCGGGCACCGCGCGGAGCGCGGCTCGGTGCACGTCCAGGCGTGGCCCGCGTACGACCCGGCCGCGCTGGTCGTCGACACGGTGACGATCGCGGTGCAGGTCAACGGCAAGCTTCGCGGCGACGTCGAGGTCGACGCCGAGGCCGACAAGGCCGCCGTGCTCGAAGCGGCCCGCGGCGTGCCCAACGTCGCGCGCTACCTCGAAGGGACCGAGACCGTGCGCGAGATCGTCGTGCCCGGCAAGCTCGTCAACCTGGTGGTCAAGCCGGCCTGAGCCTCGGCCCGGGAGCCGCCGGCCCACCCTTCCCCCCCGAAGCCGGGCCCGCGCCGCGCGCGGGCCCGGTTCGCGTGGGGCGGTCGTGCCGCGGGCGGACCGGCGGGGCATCGGCCGACGCGCCCCGCTAGCCGGCGGCGGCCTCCGCCGTCACCGTGACGTTTCCCTCACGCTTCAGCGTGTTGGAGACGATGCAGGCCCGTTCGCTCATCAGCACGAGCTTGTCGAGCAGCTCGGGATCGTCGGTGTCGGCCTGCACGGCCAGTCGGATCGCCTCGAAGCGCGGCGGCGCGTCGACGGGATCGCCCTCGACGCGGATCCGCAGGTTGGAGATGGCAGCATCGCGCGCGTTGATCGCCGCCATGAGGTTGCTCGCGAAGCACCCGCCGAGCGCGGCGAGCAGCAGTTCGCCGCCCATCGCCCCGCGGTCGTGCCCGTCCTTCGCCTCGGGTCGATCGATGCGCACCGTGTGGTCGCGGATCGTCGCTTCGGTGGTCGTGGGCCCGATCTGCTCGAGCTCGACGTGGATCGCCATGGGTCGTTCCTCTCTCGCGAGTGCGTTGCGTCGGGGCGGGCCGGAGGGGCCGGGCTCCGCACCGAGCGCGGCCCGGGAATCGGCCGCGCGATCAGTCGCGCCGGCTGCGCGTGCGCACACGCGGGGCCGGGGCCTCCGACGGGCGCTCGTCGTCCGGACGATGCATCCAGAAGCCGCTGAGCGTCAAGGTCGTGGCCTGCTGTGCGGTCGCCTCGACCTCGAGCCGCGTGGTGACCTCGCCGCGTGCCGGGTCCACCACGTTCGTCTCCACCGGGGCGAGGCCGAGGCGCTGCGCTTCGCGCCGGGCGTGGGCCGGCGAGCCGCCCCGCGCCACGAGGACGAACCGGTCGTCCCCGCGCGTCCGACCGCGGCGCGCCCTGCGGCGGGCCGGCGCGGGCGCCGACGTGCCGGTGGCGTCGCCCGAAGCGCCCTGCGAACGCCCGGAGCCCTCGCCCGGGGCGGCCCGCAGGCGGGCACGCCGGGAGGTCCGAGCGACGGGTTCCGCGCCGTCGCCGACGGCGGAAGCCCGCCCGGCCGCGTCGGCCTCGTGGTACGCCCGCAGCTCGGCCTTGATCGACGCCGCGCGCTTCGGGTCGTCGGCGGAGGCCAGCCAGCGGCCGAGAAGCGCGGCGTCGGCGTCGCCGCGTCGGAGCATGGTGAAGGCCACCTTGGCGTAGAAGGGTGCGAACCCGGCCTCGGCCAGGTCCGCGTACCGGACGTCGGTCGACGCGTCGACCGTCAGCGGCCGGCCGTTGCGGAACGCACTCCACTCCATCGCCCGTAGCCTACCGTCGGTCCGGAGCGCCGCCCCGCCGCGCCGCCGACTCGCGGGGCACGCGCGACGTCCGAGCGATCGCATCGGGACGCGACGGCGTCACTGCGGAGCGGTCAGCACGACCTCGAGCAGCGTCGACAGGTCGACCGCCGGGCGCACGACGAAGCTGCGCCGCAGATCGTTCGGATCGGCGGGGAGTACCTCTTCGACCGTGCCGACGAGCAGGCCGCGCGGGAACAGACCGCCCTCGCTGTAGGTCTCGACCTCGTCGCCGACC
>CBDUCW010000272.1:0-3516 GCA_965365745.1 uncultured Trueperaceae bacterium | reverse complement strand
CGGTCTGCGCGAAGGTGGTGTGGATGCGCCCCGTGCGCTCCGACACGAGCGTGGGCAGCGGATCGAGATACGTGCTCTTGAGCTTGGCGAGCTCGCGGTAGTCGAGGATCGTGGCGACGACGGGGTGCTCGTCGCGGAGCTGCTCGAGAACGCCGACCGCGGTCGAGCGCTTTCCCGTCGACGTCTTGCGCCCGGCGGCGAGGCCGAGTTCGTCGTAGAGCAGACGGGCGACCTGATCCCGGCTGTTGACGTTGAAGTCGGGATCGTCGGCCACGGCGCGGACCTCCGCCTCGAGGGTTTCGAGGCGGGCTCCGAGCGCTGCCGACTGGGCCTCGAGCTGCTCGGTGTCGACCGCCACGCCCCTCGCCTCCATGCGAGCGAGCACGCCCTGCAGCGGGCGCTCGATCGTCTCGTACAGCTCGCGGCGGGCGCCGTCGAGCTTGCCGTCGAGCCGCGCGAGGAGTTCGGCGGCGGCCGCGGCGCGTTCGGCCGCCGTCTCGCCCCACTCGCCCGAGCCGTAGCGGCGCGCGACCGTGGCGGGGTCGGCCCGGTTGGGGTCGAGCACGTAGGCCATCAGCACCGGGTCGTCGCCGGGCGTGGGCGGCGCTCCGCGCGGCCCGTCGGTCGGAGCGTCGAACTCGAGCCGTGGGGCGAGGCCGTCGTCCGTTTCCGCCCCATGCACCGTCAAGGCGTGCACGACGAGCGCCTTGACGTCGACGCCGTGCCAGGTGCCGCCGCGGGCGAGGAAGCGACGGCGAGCGTCGGGGTCGGGCGCGGTGGCCACCGCTTCGTCGCCGGCGACCGCGAGGTCCTCGAGGCGAGCTGCGGTCGCCCGCTCGGAGGAGAGCACCGCGCCCACGATCCACGGTCCGTCGCCGCCCGCCAGATCGGACCAGGCACCCGTCGCGAAGTCGACCGACTCGGCCAACCCGAGGTCGTGCAGGAGCGAGCCGAACTCGAGCTCGCGGAGCGTGTCGGCCAGCGCGTCGCGTTCCATCGTGCGGTCGGCCCAGGCATCGGGCGCCACCTCGATGTCGGCGTCCGTGACGATCCGCGACAGCTCGCGGCTGAAGCGGACGTCGTCGACCGCCGCCCGGATCTTGGCGGCGTAGCTCGCCGGTTCGACCGCGTCGAGGTCGGCAAGGATCGTGTCGAGGTCGCCGTAGGCCTGCAGCAGCTTGCGCGCCGAGACGGGGCCGATCCCCTTCGCGCCGGGGATGTTGTCGCTGCTGTCGCCGGTGAGGGCGCGGTAGTCGACCCACTGGTCGACGCGCACCCCGTACTTCGCCTCGACGTCGGCGGCGGTGATCCGATCGTCCTTGTCGAGCCCGCGCACGGTCACTGCGTCGTCGATCAGCTGATACGCGTCGCGGTCGCTGGTGACGAGCTCCACGCGGTAGCCGCGGGCCGCGCCGCGCCGGGCGATCGTGCCCATGACGTCGTCGGCCTCGAGGCCCGGAACTTCGATCCGGTGCAGGCCGAGCAGATCGACGACGCGCTTGATCGTCGCGATCTGTTCGGGGAGGTCGTCGGGCGTGGGTGCCCGCCCGGCCTTGTAGTCCTCGAACTGCTCGTGCCGAAAGGTCTTCGCCGGCGCGTCGAAGGCCACCACCGTAGCGTCGCGCCGGTCCTCCTCGTCGAGGATGCGGAGCAGCGACCGCAGGAAGCCGAACACGGCCCCGACCGGCCGTCCCTGCGACGTGCTCAGGTCGCGGATGGCGTAGTAGCTGCGGTACGCCAGGGCATGTCCGTCGATGACGATCAGCGTGGGACGTGCGTCATCCGCAGCGCGCGGCCCGTCGCCCGCGTCGCCCGCAGGGGGCGGTCCGTCGCCCGCGTCGCCCGCAGGGGGCGGCCCGTCGCCCGCGTCGCCCGCGTGGCGCGCCCCGTCCGCCCCGTCCTCGGGTCGGACGGATTCGCGGGCGGCGCCGGACGGGTCGTCGGACTCGGTTTCGCCGCCGCTCGTCGTCGCCGCGCGAGCGAAGAGCGAGGGCTGAAACGGTTCGCTCCGGTCGCTGGCCATGGCGTCACTCTAGCGCGGGGGCCGTGGACGCCCGGCGCTCGTAGAGCGCGAGCACGACGGGCCCGCGACGCTCGGCGCGCACGGCCCGGAAGCCCGCCGCCTCGGCCCACCCGCCGACCTGCTCGGGACTCGGGAAGCGCAGGCCCCCCGGCCGCATCGCGAGCTGAAGAAG
Organism: uncultured Trueperaceae bacterium; assembly: GCA_965365745.1. GTDB lineage: Bacteria > Deinococcota > Deinococci > Deinococcales > Trueperaceae > CBDUCW01. The sequence continues at coordinate 1,321 of CBDUCW010000272.1, read as the reverse complement.
GCGTCCGGGCCAGGCCTCGGCGCGGGCCGCGTACATCAGCCACAGGCGCCCGCCCTCCCGGACCACGCGACCGAATTCGGCGAGCGCTCCCGCGGGATCGACGAACTCGTTGAGCGATCCACCGCAGGCGACGCCGTCGAAGGCAGCGTCGGCGAACGGGAGGTCGTGGACGTCGGCCCGGTGCACGTCGACCGCCACGCCCGCGGCGTCGGCCCGCCGGCGCGCGTCCCGCACGAAGGCCTCGCTGTGATCGACCGCGTCGACGCGGGCGCTCGCTCCGTCGCGGCTCGAAGCCGCGGCCAACGTACGGGCGTAGAGCCCGCTCGAGCACGCGGCGTCGAGCCAGCGCTGCTCGGGGCGGGGCTCGAGCCAGGCCACCATCGTCTCGAGCTCGCGCTGCGTATCGTAGCTGCCGCCGGTGAGGATCGCCAGCGAGCGGTGCCGCCACAGCGGCTCGTACAGACGGGCCGTCAGCGGCGACCGGTTCAGCCACTGCGCCGGGTTCGACGGTACGCGCACGTTCAGAGGTTCCAGCCCCCGGCGACCTCGAGTGTCACGCCCGTGGTGTAGCGGGCTTCGTCCGACACGAGGTAGCGGAACGCCGCGACGAGCTCGTCGAGTTGGCCCAGCCGCCCCATCGGGATCTCCTCGAGGGGCTTCGAGTCGCTGTTCTCCATCACGCCCGGCGAGAGCACGTTGGCGGTGATGCCGTGTGCGGCCTCGCGCCTGGCGAGCGCCTTCGTGTAGAGGATGACCCCGGTCTTGGCCGCCTGGTAGGCCACGATGCCCGGCCGGGCCACGAGCGTCTCGGCCCCGGTGTAGCCGAGGTTGACGATGCGCCCGCCTCCGCGGGCACGGAGCAGCGGCACCGCGTGCTGGCACGTGTAGAAGGTCGCGTGCAGGTTGCTCGCGAACATCTCGTGCCAGGTGGCGTCGTCCAGCGCGTCGAGCGGACCGCGGTGGTAGTTGCCCACGTTGTTGACCAGCACCGCGAAGTCGTCGAGGCGGGATGCGGCCTCGGCGACGAGGCCCCGGGCCTGATCGGCGTCGGTGACGTCGGCGCGGAGCGCGAAGGCCGAACCGCCGTGCTCCCGGGCACGTTCGACGACCTCGGCCGCAGCGTCGGCGCTGCTCCGGTAGTGCACCGCGACGTCGTAGCCGTCCGCGGCCAGCGCGAGGGCCAGCGCGCGCCCGATCCCGCGGGCCGATCCGGTGACGAGCGCCCCCGGCCGTGTCACGACGGCGCCCCCGGCGCTTCGGGAACCCGCACCTGCGCACCCTCGAACCCGCACGCACGGTAGTACTCGACGAGGCTGCGGGT
>CBDUCW010000271.1:0-3531 GCA_965365745.1 uncultured Trueperaceae bacterium | reverse complement strand
CTCTCGTGCATGAATCTGAATCCCGAATCAGGTATCAGATGAGCCAGCCCCGCTCGAGCGCCTCGACCGCGTGGTACGTGACGATCAGGTCGGCCCCGGCGCGGCGGATCGCCAGCAGCGCCTCGGCCACCGCGCTCGCTTCGTCGAGCGCCCCGGCCGCGGCGGCCGCCTTGACCATCGCGTACTCGCCCGAGACGTTGTACGCGACCACCGGCAGATCGGTGGCGTCGCGAACCCGGGCGAGCACGTCGAGGTACGGCAGCGCCGGCTTCACCATCAGCATGTCGGCCCCTTCGGCCTCGTCGAGCGCGGCCTCGCGAAGCGCCTCGCGGGCGTTGCGCGGGTCCATCTGGTAGCTGCTGCGGTCCTTCGGGGGCTGCGGGCCGCCGTCGTCCGCGACCGAGGGGGCCGAGCCCGCCGCGTCGCGGAACGGCCCGTAGAACGCCGAGGCGTACTTCACCGCGTACGACAGGATGCCGACGCCGGTGTGGCCCTCGTCGTCGAGCGCTGCCCGAAGCGCCGCCACCCGGCCGTCCATCATGTCGGACGGCGCGACGATGTCGGCGCCGGCCTCGGCGTGGGCCACCGCCATCTCGGCGAGGCGCGCGAGCGAGCGGTCGTTGTCGATCGCCAGACGCCCGCCGGCGGTGGGCCGCGAGCTCAGCAGGCCGCAGTGGCCGTGGTTCGTGTAGCCGCACAGGCAGACGTCGGTGATGAGCACGAGATCGTCGCCGAAGGCCTGCCGCGCGGCGCGCAGCGCCTGCGGCACCGGTCCGGAGGGGTCGCGGGCGGCCTCGCCGCCGGCCGTCTTGTCGTCGCGGGGCACGACCCCGAACAGCACCGCCGCGCGCACGCCGAGCTTCAGCCCGCGCTCGAGTTGCGGCAGCAACCGGTCGACCGAGTAGCGCGAGATCCCCGGCAGCGCGCCGATCGGCTGCTCCTCGCCGCGCCCGGGCACCACGAAGTAGGGCGTCAGGAACTGCTCGGGGCGCAGCGACGTCTCGGCGGCGAGCGCGCGCATCGCGGCGCTGCTGCGCAGGCGGCGCGGGCGCTGGATCGGAAGCGGCAGGTCGCGAGCGGCGGTGGTCATGCGGTCTCCTCGGGAGCGGGGCGGTCGGTCGCGGGGCGCACGGCGGCCGCGCGCGGCGCGACGGGGCCGGACGCGTCGAGCGCGCGCGCGACGGCGCGCACGACGGATGCGGGATCGGGATCGTCGGCCGTGACGGCACGATAGCCGTGGGCGCGGATCGCCTCGGCCGTCGTCGGGCCGAGCGCCACGAGCCGTGCGGCGCGGGCGACCGACGCCGGCAGCGCCTCGAGCGCGGACGGGCTGGCGAGGACGATGGCATCGGGCACGGCGTCCGATTCAGGTTCGGGTGCGCCGACGCCGGCCACGGCATCCGCACCCTCCGAGCCGGCCGCGTCGTTCGCGGCCCCCGAGCCGGCCGCGTCATGCGCGCCCTCCGGGCTGGCGCCAGGTCCGGTGTCAGAGGGAGCGTCGACGCCCGGCCAGGGCTGCGCGACGGTGTCGTACACGACCGCGGTGCGCACCTCGAGGCCGGCGCCCTCGAGGGCCTCGGCCAGGTCGGGGCGGGCACGGTTGCCCTGCGGGAGGCCGACGGGGCCGCGCGCGTCCGGATGCCGCAGGAACGCCGCGGCGAGGCCGTGCGCGGTCGCCGGGTCGGCGATCAGATCGACCCGGGCGCCGGCGTCGGCGAGGGCCGCGGCGGTCTTGGGTCCGATCGCGCCGATGCGCGGGCGGGGGGGCGCGTCCGGCGCGGCGCCATCCGGTCCGCTCGTCGGTTCTCCTGCAGCCTCGCCGGCCCACGGCAGGCCGAGCTCCCGCCACGCCTCGACCGTCGACCGGCTCGTGACCAGCAGCCACGCGCAGCCGAGCAGGCCGCGCGCGCGATCGACGCTGGCCGGGTCGCGGCGCGCGCGGGTCGCGATCAGCGGCGTGCGCAGGACCTCGTAGCCCGCCGCGTCGAGCGCCGGCCCCAGCCCCTCGAGCCGCCCCTCGGAGTGGGTGAGCGCGACCCGCGGGGTCACGTCGCGGGGCCCGCGTCGCGCGCGGCGCCCGCGAGGTCTTCGCCTCCGGCGTCGCGCGACCCCTCCGCGCCCGCGGCCGGGTCGGGCCGGCCGAGCGCGTCGAAGGCGAGCATCGCGGCGCCTTCGCTCGAGGGGTGCTCGACGACCGCGCCGCGCCCGTCGTACCAGGCGCGCAGGGTGATCTTGCCGGCGTTCCACACGCCGTGCGCGCCGAGCGCGAGCTGGCAGCCGCCCTGGAGCATCGCCATCAGGCCGCGCTCCGCGGCGACCGCCTTGTAGGTGCGGTTGTCGTGCAGCTCGGTGAGCAGCGCGGCGAGCGCGGCGTCGTCGCGGCGGATCTCGAGCGCGAGCGCGCCCTGGGCCGGCGCCGGCACCATCACGCCCGGGTCGAGCGCGACGACCTCGAGGTCGTGGAGGTCCAGCTCGAGGCGTTCGACCCCGGCGGCGGCGAGCACGATCGCGTCGTACCCGCCCTCGCGCAGCTTCGCGACGCGGGTGGGCACGTTGCCGCGCAGCTCGAGCACCTCGAGGTCGGGGCGCAGGTGCCCGATCTGGGCGCGCCGGCGCGCCGCGCTGGTGCCCACCCGGGCGCCCGCGGCCACCGGCAGCCGGCGCCCGCGAGCGCCGGCTTCGGTGAACGCGTCGGGGCGCACCAGCAGCAGGTCGCGCGCGTCGGCGCGGGCGGGGATCGCGGCGATCTCGAGGTCGCGCAGCGGCGCGCTGGGGAGGTCCTTGTGCGAGTGCACGGCGAGGTCGGCGCGGCCGTCGAGGAGGGCTTCCTGCACGGCCTTCGTGAAGAAGCCCTGGCCCTGGAGCTCGGCGAACGGGCCCTGGTTGCGGTCGCCGTCGGTCTCGACGATCACGAACTCGGTGGCGTGGCCGAGGTCGGCGAGCGCGTCGCGGACGAAGCGGGCCTGCCACAGCGCGAGGTCGCTGCCGCGGGTGGCGATGCGGATCGGGTTGCGCACGGCCTCGGCCATGTCGGCGGCGGAGCGACGGGTGGACGTGCCGCTCATCGGGTGCGACCGCCTTCCCGCGGCGGTCGGAGGTCCGAGCGCGCGTGCCGAGAAACGCCGGCGTCGCACGGCGCCGCCCCGAGGTCGAGACGCGCGATCACGAGATCCCCGCCTCGTCCAGGAAGGTCTGCGCCGCCTCGAGCCCGTGCTCCCGCGCGAGCCCGCGCAGCCCCAGGATGGGGACGTGCGCGAAGCGCTGCGCGAGGCGCTCGGCCTCCTCGGCCGGCAGCCGGTCGCCGATGGTCTCGACGTACATCGCCTGCAGCTTGCGGATCGCCGCGCCGAGCTGCTTCTCGGCCCAGGCGTCCACGGCCGCGTCGAGCTCGCTGCGCACGATCCCCTCGGCCTCGGCGAGCTTGTCGTGCAGCTCGTCGCGGCGCAGCGCGCCGGCGTCCTGCAGCGTGTCGACGTCGAGCACGCGCAGCGTGCGCGCCGCGATGGCCTCGGGCGCCACGTTGCGGGGGAT
>CBDUCW010000270.1:0-3551 GCA_965365745.1 uncultured Trueperaceae bacterium | reverse complement strand
CCGCTGGGCCACCCACGGCAAGCCCACCGATCGCAACGCTCACCCCCACCTCTCCGAGGACGGTCGCCTCGGGGTGATCCACAACGGGATCATCGAGAACTACCTGCCGCTGCGGTCCTCGCTGCGCGCGCAGGGGCACGCCTTCGCCTCGGAGACCGACACCGAGGTGATCGTGCACCTCGTCGAGGAGCACTACGCACGCAACGACGGCGATTTCGTCGGCGCCGTCCGAGCCGCGCTGGCCGACGTCGAGGGCGCCTACGCCATCGTGGCCGCCCACGCCGACCACGATGAGATCGTGGCGGCGCGGGCGACGAGCCCCATGGTGGTCGGCCTCGGCGAGGGCGAGACCTTCATCGCCAGCGACATCCCCGCGCTGCTCCCCTACACCCGCAACGTCATCTTCCTGCACGACGGCGACATGGCCGTGGCCACGCCCGACGGCGTCGAGATCACCGACTTCGACGGCCGGCGCATCGACCGCGAGGTCGTGCGCATCGACTGGGACGCCGAAGCCGCCGAGAAGGGCGGCTACGAGCACTTCATGCTCAAGGAGATCTACGAGCAGCCGACGGTCCTGCAGAACACCTTCGGCGGGCGCTTCGCCGCGAACGGCACCGACGTCGATCTGGAGCTCGGCCTCGATCCGAACGCCATCGACCGCGTCGTGGTCACCGCGGCCGGCACCGCCGCCTACGCCGGCATGGTGGGCGAGTACCTCATCGAACAGCTCGCTCGCATCCCGGTGGAGGTCGAAGTCGCCAGCGAGTTCCGCTACCGCGAACCGGTGATCGACGAGCGCACGCTGTGCGTGGCCGTGTCGCAGTCGGGGGAGACCATCGACACGCTCGAGGCGCTCCGCGAAGCGCGCCGGCGCGGCGCGAAGACCCTGGCGATCCTCAACGTCAAGGGGTCGTCGATCTCGCGCGAGGTCGACGACGTGCTCTACATCCACGCCGGCCCCGAGATCGGGGTCGCGTCGACCAAGGCCTACATGGCGATGCTCGCCGCGTTCGAGCTGCTGGCGATCTGGCTCGGGCGCTCGCGCGGCGCCCTGGCCGCCGGCCCCGCGGCCGAACTGATCCGAGGCCTGCGCACCACGCCGGGCCTCGTCGAGCAGGTGCTCGAGCAGCGCGCCACGATCGCCGCGATCGCCGAGCGCTTCAAGGGGCACCGCGACTACCTGTTCCTCGGGCGCGGCGTGAACTTCCCGACCGCGCTCGAGGGCGCCCTCAAGCTCAAGGAGATCAGCTACATCCACGCCGAGGCCTACGCCACCGGCGAGATGAAGCACGGGCCGATCGCGCTCATCGACGAGAACATGCCGGTGGTCGTGATCGCCACGGCGTCGCAGCTCTACGACAAGACGGTGTCGAACATCGCCGAGGTCAAGGCGCGCGACGGCATCGTCATCGCGCTGGTCAATCCGGGCGACCGCTCGGTCAAGGACCACGTCGACGTCGCCATCGAGGTGCCCACGACCCACGAGCTGGTCTCGCCGCTCGTCAACGTCGTGGCGCTGCAGCTGCTGGCCTACGAGACCGCCCACCGGCTCGGGCTGGACGTCGACCAACCGCGCAACCTGGCCAAGAGCGTCACCGTCGAGTAGCGGAACCACGGAGCGGCGCGGCCGGCACCGAGGCGGACCTCACGGTTTCGGCCGCCGCCGCGTCTGCTACCCTTGCGTCACGCACGCTGTGGGGCAGCGGGGCGAGGTGGAATCGACGACATGGCCCATGCCCCGCACCGCTCCGACGATGCCGACGCTCCGAGCGGCGAAGCGCTCGAGCTCAAGAAGCGCATCCTCGCCAAGCTCATGAAGGTCGACGACCCCGAGGTCCTCGGGCGCATCGATCTGCTGCTCGAACAGTGCGCGCGCGCTCGCGCCCACACGGCGCTCGAGCAGCGCGCGCGCGACGCGAACTAGCGCCCCTCGACGAGCCCCCGAGCGGCGGGCGCGTCGGCTCGGATCACAGGTAGCGAATCGCGACCCACACGACGATGGCGGCGCCGGCGACGACGAGCCCACGGCGCAGCCAGCGGGCGTCGCGCCCCTGCGCGAGTTCGCGTCGCGCGTCTTCGCGCATCTTGCGGGTGCTGATCCGCTGGGCCGTCCGCAGGGATTTCACGCTGGCGCCGATCTTGCCCTTGCGCCGCAGCGCCACGCCGAGGTTGTGGTGGGCGTTCGCGAAGGCGTCGTCGACCGCGATCGCGGCCTCGTAGCGGGCCACGGCCTCGTCGACGTCGTCGCGCTCGAGGGCGAGGTTGCCGAGGTTGGTGAGTGCGCGGACGTGGCTCGGGTCGGCCGCCACCGCGGCTTCGAAGGCCGCCTGGGCGGCGTCGACGTCGCCCCGGTACACGGCCAGCGTGCCGAGCAGCGTGGCGCGTTCGGCCTCGAACGGACCCACGTCCAGGGCCCCGATCCCGTCGGCGTGCGCCTCGGCGGCGTCGACGTCCCGGGCGTCGACCGCACTGCCGAGGTCGACGAGTCGGTCGATGGCGCCCTCGAGGTCGGTGAGATCGAGGCCGTCGCGCAGGGCCCGCTCTCGGGCGCGCGCCGTCAGGTCCGCCAGGGGCTTGTGCGCCGTCTGGTAGCTCTTGTCGAGCAGACGCGTGGCGACGCGCGAGGCGGCGTCGATGACGTCGAGCCGGTCGGAGATGACCGCGTCGTCGAGCTCGGCTCCCGCGTCCGAGGACGGCCCGGGCGACGCCCCCGGCTCGGCGTCCGTTCGGCGGAGCTCCCTCGCGCCCGTGGCCAGCCCGGCCGACGCCCGGGCGGCGGCGAAATCGCCGCGCATCAGCTCGGCGACCCACGGCGCCCGTGGCGCCCGCTCCAACTTCGCGGAGGCCTCGGTCACGTGAGTCGGCGGTAGAGCGCGGCGTACGTCTCGGCCGACGCCTCCCAGCTGAAGTCCTGCTCCATCGCGCGGCGCACCATGCGGTCCCAGCGCGGGGTGCCCACGTGCTGCCGCGCCTCGCCCGCGGCCTCGAGGAGCCCCTCGGAGGAAGCCGCCTCGAACAGGTAGCCGGTCTCGCCGTGCACGATCGTGTCGACCAGGCCGCCGGTGGCGCGTGCGACGGGCAAGGTGCCGTAGCGCATCGCGATCATCTGCGTCAGGCCGCAGGGCTCGAAGCGGCTCGGGATGGCCAGGGCGTCGGCACCGCCGTAGATCAGGTGGGCGAGCGCTTCGTCGTAGCGGGTGGTGGCCGAGAACGCGCCCGGGTGTCGCTCGGCGAGGCCGCGCGCCCACGCCTCCTCGCTGGGATCGCCGGAGCCGAGCAAGGCGACGCTCCAGCCCTGGGCCACGAGCCTGTCGCCGGCACCGAGCAGGAGATCGATCCCCTTCTGGTCGGCGAGGCGCGACACGACGCCCAGGATCGGGCGATCGGGGGCGAGCCCCAGGCGCGATGCGAGGGCATCGGCCGCCGCCCGCTTTCCGCCGAGGTCGTCGCGGCCGTAGGGCTCGGGGAGCAGCGCATCGCGGGCCGGGTCCCAGACGTCCGTGTCGAGGCCGTTGAGGATGCCGCTGAACTTCTCGTGGATGTGACGG
>CBDUCW010000269.1:0-3567 GCA_965365745.1 uncultured Trueperaceae bacterium | reverse complement strand
GGAGGAATATCCGGGTAGTACGGTTTCAGTTCCGGGGCCAGCTTAAACAGGTCGGCCAATACAAATTCGGGCAGATGGAAGCCGTTCTCTTCGAACACGGGTCGCTTGGACGTACCGGCTTCGCCGTGCTCGGAGTCCGGGTACTTCATCGCCCAGAAGGCGTCACGATCGAACGCCACGGGCTGCTCGTCGAAGTTGTAGTGCGGCGGCGGGCTGGTCGTGGCCCACTCGAGGGTGCGCGCACCCCAGGGGTCGTTGCCGGCCTCCTTCCCGTTGCGGAAGGCCCACAGCACCGACAGCACGATCAGGATCATGCCGATCCCCATCGGGAAGGTGCCCAGCGTCGAGAGGAAGTTGTAGAACTCGAGGCCGATGCCGGACTCGTAGGTCTGCACGCGGCGCGGCATGCCGAGCAGTCCGAGGAAGTGCTGCGGGAAGAAGATCAGGTAGAAACCCGGCACGAGGAACCAGAAGGCGATCTTGCCGAGGCGCTCGGGCAACAACTTGCCGGTCATCTTCGGGAACCAGTAGTACAGAGCCGCCAAGAACGACAGCAGCGCACCCCCGCCCATCACGAAGTGGAAGTGGGCGACGACGAAGTAGCTGTCCTGCGCCTGCGCGTCGAAGGGCGGCATCGCCAGCATGATCCCGGTGATGCCCCCGAGCGTGAAGGTGAACAGGAACGCCGTGGCGTACATCATCGACGTCGTGAAGCGGATCTTGCCGCCCCACATCGTGCCGAGCCAGGTGAACACCTTGACGCCGGTCGGCACGCCGATGACGAACGAGGTGAGGCTGAACGCCGTGTTCGCGACGGCTCCGAGGCCGGTCGTGAACATGTGGTGGCTCCAGACGGCGAAGCCCATGAAGCCGATGAAGATGCCCGAGAGCACCATCACGGGGTAGCCGAAGATCGGCTTCTTGCTGAACGTCGGGATGACCTCGGAGATCACGCCGAAGGCCGGCAGCACGATGATGTAGACCTCCGGGTGACCGAAGATCCAGAACAGGTGCTGCCACAGGATCGGCAACCCCCCGCCCGCGGGATCGAAGAACAGGGTCCCGAAGGTGCGGTCCATGATCACCTGGAACAGGGCGATCGTGAGCGGCGGGAAGGCGAAGACGATCAGGAACGAGGTGACGAGCATCATCCACGTGAACATCGGCATGCGCATGAGGGTCATGCCCGGCGCGCGCATGTTGATGATGGTCACGATCAGGTTCATCGCCGTGACCAGGGTGCCGATGCCGCCGACGAACAGGCCGATCATGTAGAAATCGACGCCGTTCCCGGGGTTGTTGCTCAGGCTCGTCAGGGGCGCGTAGGCGAACCAGCCCACGTCGGGCGCGCCGCCCAGGAAGAAGCTCGTGTAGACGAACACGGCGCCGAAGAAGTAGACCCAGAAGCCGAAGGCGTTCAGCCGGGGGAAGGCCAGGTCGCGGGCGCCGATCTGCAGCGGCACGAAGTAGTTCGCGAAGCCGATGCCGAGGGGCATGATCGCGAGGAAGACCATCGTGACGCCGTGCATGGTGAAGAGCTGGTTGTAGACGTCGGGGCTGACGAGCTGCTGGCCGGGCGCGGCGAGCTGGAGCCGGATGATGAACGCCTCGATCGAAGCGAAGCCCATGAACAGGAAGCTCGACAGGATGTAGAGGATCCCGAGCTTCTTGTGATCGACCGTGGTCAGCCAGGTGAGCAGGCCGTCGCCCGTCGGGCGCGACAGCAGGCTTCCGCCGTCCGTGGTCGGCGAGGGGGCGAGGGGACTACCGATCGCCATGGGTTCCTCCAGCGCTCAGGGGGGCGAGGGCCAGCGTGGGCAGCGCGTCGTCGGGAGCGGACTGTGCCTGCGCGGCGCCGTCGACGCCCAAGCTGAGCAGGTAGGCGGTGATCGCCTCGACCTCGGCCTGAACCTGTGCCTCTTGCGCGTCCGTGGTCTCGTCGGGGAGCGGCCACAGCGTGGGCATGTAGTTGCCCGGCTTGACCGTCTGCGGGTCGCGCAGCCAGGCGGCGAGGTTCTCGGGGGTGTTGTCGAGCACCCCGGCCGCGACGGTGTTGCGCAGACCGAAGTTCGTCAGATTGGGGAAGTCGGGGTCGCCCACCATCACGTTCGCGCGGTAGTTGTCGATCGTGTGGCAGTTGGTGCAGCCCTTCTGTGCGAAGAGCTCGCGACCGCGCGTGATCTCGGGATCCTCGGACTGAGCGAGCTGCGGCTCGAGATCCTGGAACGAGGCCACCCACCCGTCGAAGCCGGCCTCGTCGCTCACGACGACGCGGAAGCGCATGTAGGCGTGCGCGCCCAGGCAGAGTTCGGCGCAGTGGCCGCTGTACACGCCGGGTGGCGTGACCTCGCCCCCTTCGCCGTCGCCGCCGTCGGCCACGAACCAGAGCTGGTTGTCCTGGTTCGGGATCAGGTCGCGCTTGCCGGCGAACTTGGGCGCCCAGAAGGAGTGCAGCACGTCGGCCGACGCGAGGTTGAGGATGACGCGCCGATCCTGCGGGATGTGCAGTTCGTTGGCGGTGGTGATGCCGTATTCCGGGTACTCGAAGCGCCACCACCACTGGTAGCCGGTGACGTTGACGATCAGGTCGTCGGCCGAGGCCTCGACCCGGTTCTCGGTGGCGAAGATCGTTCGCACCGTAGGCACGGCCACGAGGATCACGATGATGACGGGCAGGATCGTCCAGGCGATCTCGAGCGGCACGTTTCCGTGCGTCTGCGCGGGGATCGATTCGTCTCCGCGCCGCCGGAAGCGGACGATCGCGATGAGCAGCACGGCCGCCACCAGGATCATCACGCCCCAGCTGAGCCAGTACGTCCACATGAACAGGTCGAGCTGCTGCTGCGCGATCGAGCCGACCGGTTCGAAAATCGAACGGTCGCCGCTGAACTCGCAGCCGGTCAGTAGCGACCCAGCGGCGAGCAGGCCGACGGCTCGCCAGAACCTTGGGTTGGGCACGTTCTCTTCCTCCTCGAGCAGGCACCGTCGGAGCCGGTGCGACGCGTGGTGCCGAACGAGAACGCGGCGATCGCAGGGAGCGGTCGCGGCGTTGCGAACCACGGCGGAATTTCCGTGCGCCAATGTATCACACGGGTTTGGGTCCATTGCGACGGGTTCGCACGTTGTCGACGTGGTTTCTCAACCACCGAAGGTGCGAGCGAGGTGGGCGTCGATGCGACGCTCGAGGAGCTCCCGGCCGAGGTCGGCTCGCCCGAAGCTGCGCCACGGCGGGTAGAGCCGGGGCCGGGGCCACCCCCAGCCGAGCGCCGCATCGGCGTCCCAGAACGGATCGTGGCGGTACGCCGGTCGGCGCTGCCGGTAGCGATCGAGGAACGACGCCGCGGCGTCCGCTCCAAACAGAACCGCGAGGTTGAGCCGCGTGTGGGCGAGGTCGACGCCGGCCGGACCGCGGCAGGCGAAGGCCCAATCGACGAGGCCGCTCACGCGCGTCCCGAGCCACAGCACGTTCGTGGGGTGGACGTCGCGGTGCAGGAAGACCGTGGGCGCCGCCGGCGCCCCTCCGGCGAGCCGCTCCAGCGCCCGCGACCAGACCTCGGGGCGGGTCGT
>CBDUCW010000268.1:0-3578 GCA_965365745.1 uncultured Trueperaceae bacterium | reverse complement strand
CCACCGGGGTGGCGCTCGCCCCGGGGGCGAGTTTCGGCGCCAGCGGCGAGGGGTGGGTGCGCTTCGCCCTCGTGCGCGAGCCCGATGCGCTCGATCGGGCGGTCGCACGGATCGCCGACTACCTGGACTGAGCCCGGGGGCGGCGGGGGCGCGCCGAGCGGCGCGCGACCTGCCACAAGCCGACGGCGTTGACCCCCGCATGCGCGACCAGGGCGGCCAGCAGGCCCCCGAACGCCAGCGTGAGCGCGCCGAGGGCGAGGCCCACGACGGCCGTGAACACCGAGTAGCTCCAGCCGCGGCGCGTGGCGGGGTGGAGCAGGCCGAAGATCAGGGCCTGGGGAACGAGGCCGATCCAGGCGAGCAGGAGGCCTCGGAAGGCGAGCTCTTCGGCCAGCGACGTGCCGATCGCCAGAACCACGGCGTCGCGCCGCCGCAGCCCGAGCCCGCGCAGCGCTCGCTCGAGGAAGCGGCTGGCGAAGCGGAACGAGGGCACCGCGCGTTCGAGCCCTTCGGCGAGCCCCAGGAACGCCGCCGCGGTGGCCGCGCCGGCCACGAGCTGGAGCCAGACGGGCGCATGGGGGCCGGCGAGCAGCGCCACGGGTGGCGGGCGCCACAGCCACCCGACGGCGGCCAGGACCCCGAGCCCGATCGACGGCAGGAAGGGGAGCCAGCGCGCGGCGTGCCGGCGGCGGGCCCGCCGCGGAGCGGTGCGCTCGCCCCCGTCCGGCTCAGCGCCCGTGTCCGGCTCAGCGACCATGGCCGGCCTCGGTCCACCCCTGGCCTTCGGCGAAGCGCCGCAGGGCCTTCCGGGCTTCGTCGGCCGTGGCGATGTCGCCGACCGCCTCGGCCTCGCGCAGGAAGTCGAGCGCTCGACCCACGCGCGGACCCGGGGCCAACTCGAGTTCGCGCATCACGGCCACGCCGTCGAGCAGGGGAGGCGTGTCGGGCACCTCGGCGCGGGCCGCGAGCACCCGCGAGACCGCGGTTCGGTACGCGCGGCGGCTCGCCTCGCTCGAGCGGGGCCCTCGGGAAGCCTCGCGGTCGGCCAGCATCAGAGCCAGCAGGTCGGGCAGCAGTTCGCGGCGGCGGTGCGCGAAGCGCCGGGCGCTTCGCTCGGTCGACGGCAGCTGCACCATGTGCTCCTTGACCAGCGCCGCTACGCGCCGGGTGCGCGCCTCCGGGGCGCGCAGCCGACGCAGCAGGGCGACGGCCTGCTCGGCGCCGTGCGCGGCGTGCCCGTAGAAGGTGACGCGGCCGCCGTCCTCGCTGCGCGTATCGGGCTTGCCGACGTCGTGGAGAAGCGTGGCCCAGCGAAGCGCGAGGTCGGCGTCGTCGAAGCCGCGCACGAGGCGGTCGAGCGCCTCGATCTGGTGGTCGAGCACGTCGAGATGGTGGAAGCCGCCCTGCGCGAGGCCGCGCCCGCGTTCGAGTTCGGGCAGGAACACGCGCACGAGGTCGAGCTCGGCGAGCAGTCGCACGCCGCGGGCCGCCGCCGGGCTGGCGAGGATCCGGTCGAGTTCGGCGCCGACGCGCTCCCAGGCCGGACGCTCGAGATCGCCGGCTGCGAGCGCGTCCCCCACGTCGCGAATCGCCTCGGCGGTGGCAGGGTCGAGTTCGAGCCCGAGGGTGGCGGCCAGGCGCGCCGCGCGCACGACCCGGAGCGGATCGGCCCGCAGGTTCGCGCGATCCGGGGTCCGCAGCAGGCGCCGTTCGAGGTCCGCGCGCCCCCCGCAGGGATCGATCAGGCTTCCGTCGGGTCGGGCCGCGATGGCGTCGATCGTAAAGTCGCGGGCGGCCAGGTCGCCGGCGATGTCGGCCGGCCGGGGGCACCACGGTGTCGCCGGGCGACGCGTCGGCCGCCGCCTCGTCCGCGTCCGGCCCGCCGACCGCCGGGGGCGCCGCGTCGCCCGTCGCTGCGACGGCGCCGGCGCGACGGTGCGCGACCACCCGCCACTGCCCCCGGGCCTCGTCGAGCGCGAAGAAGCTGCCGTCGAGGCGCGCGGCGTGGCGCCGCGCTGCGGTCGCCGGATCGGCCGCCACCCAGTCGAAGTCGATCGGCTGGATACCGAGCAGCAGGTCGCGCACCGCACCCCCCACGAGCAACGCCTCCTCGGGCCAGGGGGCGCACAGCGCCGGATCGATCCGCGACGGAAGCGCCGCCGCTGCGTGCGACCGCACCGGACGCCCGGGCTGTACGTGCGCCGCGCGTCTCCCGCCCCGAGCGCCGGGCAGGGCTTCGCGCACGGCATCGAAGGCGTGGCGCCACCAGTCGCGAAGGCGGGCGAAGACGTTCACGACGGCATTACAGCACGCGCCCACGCGCCTCCGGGCCGCGCGCGGGTAGGCTTCGGGGAGGAGGCACACGCGTGGCGACATCCGACGCCGATCCGGAGGCTTCCCGCGCGGCTGGCGCGGGCGACGGCCCTCTCGAGGTCGGCCTGACCGGCAGCATCGGCGCGGGCAAGAGCACCGTCGCGCGGGCGCTCGCGCGACGCGGTGCCGTGGTGATCGACGCCGACGCCCTGGCCCGCGCCGCGACCGAGGATCCCGCCGTGCTCGAGCGGATCGCCGCCGAGCTCGGCGACGACCTGGTGCGCGACGGGCGGCTCGACCGGGCCGCGACGGCGGCGCGCGTGTTCGACGACCCCGAGGCTCGGGAGGTGCTGAACGCGATCGTGCATCCGCGCGTCGCCGAGGAGCGCGAGACGCGCGTCCGCGAGGCCCGGGCGCGACGACCGGCACCTCCGGTGATCGTGCACGACGTGCCGCTGCTGTTCGAGGTCGGCCTCGACGAGGACGTGGACCTGACCGTGGCGGTCGCCGCGCCGCTGGCGACGCGGATCGCCCGGGTGGTCGAGCGGTCCGGGCTCGATGCCGACGAGGTGCGGCGACGCGATGCCAGTCAGATGCCGCAGCACGAGAAGGTCGCGCGGGCCGACGTCGTGATCGACAACGGCGGCGACGAGGCGGCCCTGGAGGCGCAACTCGACCGCCTGTGGCGCATGTGGGTCGGACGCGACGCAGCGAGATCGTAGGCTCGCGAACGTTGGCCGCATGACGCCGCCCCCCACGGGTCGCACCCCTACCGTGTCGACGAAAGGGGGCAGCGACGCATGCTGCGTTTTGTACCCACACCCGGAACCGATCGCGCCGAACTCGTCATCGAGGGCGACGTGACCGCGAACGACTACGAACGGATCCGACCCGCCCTCGAGCGGTTCGTCCGTACCCACGAGAAGCCCCGCCTTCTGATCGAGGTCCAGGACCTCGGCGACGTGGGCCTCCAGGCCATCGGCGAGGATCTCCGCCTCACCACCGAGCACGCCAACGACTTCGCCAAGGTGGCCTTCGTCTCGGACGCGAGCTGGCAGCGGGCCCTCGTGTCCATGATGGGGCCGATGAGCTCCGCCGACGTTCGAGGCTTCGAGCGCGGCGAGCGTACGGTCGCCGAAACCTGGCTCCAGGCCTGACGACCGGCCCGAAACGAGCGCACGCCGCGGCCTGAGCCGCGGCGTGCGCGCTGATTTGGGCGGAGGGACGCGATCGCCTACCAGGCGACCTCGGTGAAGCTGCGGGTC
>CBDUCW010000267.1:0-3602 GCA_965365745.1 uncultured Trueperaceae bacterium | reverse complement strand
ACGAGCACGTCGCCGGAGCGGACCTTCCCGAGGCAACGGCTCTCGTGACCCAGCAGACGGTCGATCCACTGCCGCTCGGGGCATTCCTCTACGACCCCGGCGCCAACGCATGGACCGACGACCCGGACGGTGGTGCGCCGGACGTGTTTCGCGTGACCTGGACGAGCGGGGCGACCACGGCCGTGGGCGAGGTCGATTGGGACGCCCTCGACGGCATCGTCGTGGTGACGTCCCCCGTCGACGGATCCCAGAGCGAGGCGCCGACCGGGCTGCAGGCCACCCTCGACCTGGACGGTGTGGAACACGCCGCAATGGCGTCCCGGGCGACCTTCGCGTCCGGGGTGTGCGGCGTCGCGGGCCCCGTGGACGCAGATCCCGATTCCGCCTCCATCGACGCGAACGTTGGATCCGACCCCCTCGCGCCGCTCGTCGAACTCGAGGCCGTCTCCTACCAGATCACCGCGTCGGGAGCCACGAGCACCGGAACGGTGACGACCCGAACGGCGAGCGCTCAGCAGCGCGTGACGTGGGCGGTGGAAACCGCCGAGCCGATTCCGCGGTCGGATCCCGACTGCAATCTGGCGTACGACCAGGTCTCCGCGCTGACCGCCGACCTGTCGGTGCGCAGCGTGTTCGGTGGGATCACGCACCTCGTGGGCGCAACCGCCTCGATCGATTCGGTCGTCTGGGCCGACCCAACGGCGCTGGAGTCATTCGACGTGCAGGGAAGCCTGACCCTCGACCTGACCCCGGTCGTGACGTTCGCCGGGACCTACGACGATGCCGACGGCGACGGCGTGCCGGGCGAGAACGTGGAACTCACGTACGCCGACGGTTCCACGGAGTCGCTCGAGACCTTCCTGCGCGGCGTGAGCATCGGCGACCTCGTCATCGGCGGTGCACTCCGGGCGGCGGGCCTTCGGCTGCGCTGACGCCCAGCGCAGGCAGCGCGTCCACCGCAATCGACCGACCCCGCGCGGCGCGCCGGAGGCTCGAAGCGCGGGCTCCGGGCGGCGCAGAGCGGCCCGCAGCGGCCCTCTGGCACACGAATCGAGCCGACACGAGCGGGGGCTCGTGTCGGCTGCGCGGGTTGACCGTGGCTTCGCTGCCGGCCTGCCGCGAGGGTCTCCGTGCCCGAACTCAGATCTCGAGCAGCATCCGAGCCGGCGACTCGACGGTCTCCTTGATGCGCTTGAGGAAGGTGACGGCACCCTTGCCGTCGACGATGCGGTGGTCGTAGGTGAGGGCCACGTACATCATGGGTCGAATCTCGACCTGGCCGTCGATCGCGACGGGCCGCTCCTGGATGGTGTGCATCCCGAGCACGCCCGATTGGGGCGGGTTGACGATCGGCGTCGACATCAACGAGCCGAAGACCCCGCCGTTGCTGATCGTGAAGGTGCCGCCCTGGAGCTCGTCGGGGGACAGCTTGTTCGCCTGCGCCCGCTTGCCGAAGTCGGCGACGGTCGCCTCGATCTCGGCGAAGGAGAGCCGCTCGGCGTTGCGCACGACCGGCGTGACGAGGCCCTTGGGCGTGCTGACCGCGACCGCGATGTCGTAGTAGTTCTTGTAGACGATGTCGTTGCCGCGGATCTCGGCGTTGATCTGCGGCACCTTGGCGAGCGCGTCGATGGCCGCCTTCACGAAGAAGCTCATGAAGCCGAGCCGAATCCCGTACTCGTCCTCGAACATCTGCTTGTATTCGGACCGGAGCTCCATCACGCCGGTCATGTCGATCTCGTTGAAGGTGGTGAGCAGGGCGCCCGTCTGCTGCGCCTCGACCAACCGCCGGGCGATGGTGCGTCGAAGCGGACTCATCGGCACGGCTTCCTCGATGCGCTCGGCGTCGGCGGGCGTCGCAGGGCCCGACGGGCCGGGCGCCGTGGACGCAGCGTCCGACGTGGACGCGGCATCGCCGTCGGATGCCGGCGACGAGTCCGCGCCGGTGTCGATGGCGCGCTGCACGTCCTCCTTGAGCACGCGGCCGCCCGGGCCCGTCCCTTCGATCGAAGCCGCGTCGAGGCCGTGTTCGTCGGCGAGGCGCTGCGCGGCAGGCATCACGTGCCCGCCTGCGCCGTCGCCGCCCCCACCGTTCGCCGCGGCATCGGCCGCTGCGTCCGTGTCGGTGGCGGCGCCGTCGGCCGCGGCGTCATCCCCGCTCGCCTCGCCGTCCCCGGCATCGGCCGCGGCTTCGCCCTCGGCGATCGTCGCGATGACCTCGCCCACGGTCGCGCTCTCCCCTTCGCCCTTCGCGATCGACTCGAGGACGCCGCTGGCCGTCGCCGGCACTTCGAGCGTGGCCTTGTCGGTCTCGACTTCGACGAGCGGCTCGTCCTTCTCGACGGCGTCGCCCTCGTTCTTGAGCCACGTGCCGATGAACACCTCGTTGATCGACTCGCCGACGGACGGAACCTTGACGTCAACTGCCATTCGGAACTCCTTGGTCGCGGGGGATGGGGATTTCGGTTCGGATCATGCGGCCACCGTGTCGCGCTCGAAGGCCGCCTCGAGCAGGTCGGCCTGCTCGAGCTTGTGCGCCGCGCCCGAGCCGGTGGCGGGGGACGCCGACGCCGGGCGGGTCACGGCGCGGAGCGTGCGCCCCAGCATCTCGTCGCCGAAGCGGGCGCGCAGGTAGGGCCAGGCACCCATGTTGGACGGCTCCTCTTGCACCCACACCACGGGGAGGTCGTCGGCGTAGGGCGCGAGCGCCTGCTCGAGCGCGTCGTCCGACAAGGGGTACAGCTGCTCGAGGCGCAGGATGGCCACGTCGTCGCGCTCGCGCTCCTCGCGCGCGGCGAGGAGGTCGTAGGCGACCTTGCCGCTGCACAACAGCAGGCGCTGCACCTTCGACGGATCGAGGTCGTCGGGGAGGATGCGCCGGAACGAGCCGGACTCGAACGCCTCGAGCTTCGACACCGCCTTGGGGTGGCGGAGCAGGCTCTTGGGCGACATCACGATGAGCGGCTTGCGCAGCGAGCGCTTCACCTGCCGGCGCAGCACGTGGAAGATCTGGGCCGGCGTGGTCGGGTAGGTGACCTGGAGGTTGTCTTCGGCGCACATCTGCAGGTAGCGCTCGAGCCGGGCCGAGGAGTGCTCGGGGCCCTGCCCTTCGAAGCCATGGGGGAGCAGCATCACGAGTCCGGACAGGCGGTTCCACTTGTCCTCGCCCGAGGCGATGAACTGGTCGATGATCACCTGACCGGCGTTGGCGAAGTCGCCGAACTGGGCCTCCCAGATGACCAGGCCGTCGGGCATGTCGAGGCTGAAGCCGTACTCGAAGCCGAGCACGCCGGCCTCCGAGAGCGGGCTGTTGTGGATCTCGACCGGGCCCTGATCGTCGGCCAGGTGGGCCAGCGGCATGTATTCGTTGCCGTTGCGGGGATCGTGGAGCACGCTGTGGCGGTGGCTGAACGTTCCGCGCTCGGCGTCCTGGCCGCTCATGCGAAGGCGCACGCCCTCGGTGAGGAGGCTCGCGAAGGCGAGCGCCTCGCCGGCGGCCCAGTCGAGCTCGCGCTCGCCGGTCGCCATCGCTTCGCGCAAGCCCATGGCCCGCCCGATCTTGCTGTTGATCTCGAAGTCGTCCGGCACGCGCGTCGTGGCGC
>CBDUCW010000266.1:0-3612 GCA_965365745.1 uncultured Trueperaceae bacterium | reverse complement strand
GCGAGCTGAGCGGCAAGCCCGAGCTCTCGGTGGCGCCGCTCGCCGGCCTGGCCCATGCGCACGCCAGCTGGAAGGCGCCGACGAAGGCCGCGCCGCTGGCCGAAAAGGCCCTCCGCCGCGCCCGCGCCGCCGACGACGCCCCGGGCGTCGCCCGGGCGCTGTGGGCGCTCGGCGTCGCCGAACGTGCGCTGGACGCCGCGAGCCGCGAAGCCCGGGAGCGGTTCATCGAAGGGGCGCGCGTGGCCGCCGCCGCGCCGCACCGACCGCTGTGGCTGCGCATCGCCGCCGAGGGGCGGCGGCCCGGACCCGGGCCGTCCGGGCCCGACGACCTCCCCGGCGCGGCGCCGCTGCGCGAGGCCGCGATCCGCATGGGGATGGCGACGTTGGTCCCCTGGTTGGAGGGGTCGTGACCGCGGCGCCCGACGGCTCCGGCGCGGCTCGCCGCCGCGTGGCCGTCTTCGGCAGTTCGAGCACGCACCCCGGCTCCGCGCAATGGGCCGACGGCGAGCGGCTCGGGTCCGAACTCGCCGCTCGCGGCTGGGTGGTGTGCACGGGCGGCTACGGCGGGACCATGGAGGCCGTGTCGGCCGGCGCGGCCTCGGCCGGCGGCGCCGTGGTCGGCGTGACCGCGCCTTCGCTCTTCCCCGATCGCCCGGGCGCGAACCGCCACGTCGATCACGAGATCGCCGCCCCCACGCTGCTCGCCCGGATCGACCGCATGCTCGAGGGCGCAGCGGCCGCGATCGCGCTCCCCGGCTCGCTCGGTACGTTCACGGAGCTGGTCGCCACGTGGAACGTCGTCTACCTGGCCCGGCGCCTCGAACGACCGGCGCCGCTGCTCGTGACCGTGGGACCCGCGTGGCGCGAATTGGTCGCGGCCATCGAGACCGCCACGGGCAGCCCGCGCACCGGGATCGTCGACGTCCCCACGGTCGACGACGTGCTCGACGCGCTCGAGGCGTCGCTGGGCGGCTGAGGCAAAGGTTCGCGCCCGTCGATCCTGCGCCCGCCTCGGCCCACGCGCCGGGGAGCGCCGCGCGGAAGCATGCATTGTGTCAGATCGCTTACAAACCGCGTCTAGGACACGCCTGATCCGTGTCGCGTCGTCAGCCACCTTACGGCGCAGCGCGCGCCCGCCGTGTCTAATCGAGACATGGAATGGGAACTCCCCGTCATCGCCCTGCGGCAGATCGTCGTTCTGCCGCGCACGCTCGAGAACGTCGACGTCGGTCGCGCCAAGTCGCGCCGCGCGCTCGAGGAAGCGCAAGCAGGCGACAACCGCGTGCTCTTGGTCACGCAGCGCGAGCCCCGCACCGACGACCCCGGCGCCGACGACCTGTTCGAGGTCGGGACCCTCGGGGTGGTCAAGCAGGTCATCCGCCTGCCCGACGACACCCTGCAGGTGCTCGTGGAGGGCCGCGACCGCGTGCGCATCACCGGCTTCGACACCGGAGCCACGCCGCGCGCCACGGTCGAGACGCTCGCCGAGACGAGCGGTGACGAGGAGCGGGCCGACGCGCTGATCGACCAGGCGAAGTCGGCGTTCAGCGACTACGCCCAGCAGAACAAGAACCTGCGGCTCGACTCCTTCCACCTCGAGAACCTGCGCGGGCTGAAGGAGCCCGGCCCGCTGGCGGACGTCGTCACGAAGTACGCCACCTGGGACAAGGACGACAAGCAGGCCGTGCTCGAGGAACTCGACGCGGTCAAGCGCCTCGAGATGGTGTTCGGTTTCCTGTCGCGCGACCTGCAGCGGTTCGACACCGAGAAGCAGATCTCGGCCCGCGTCAAGCAGCAGATGGACACGAACCAGCGCGAGTACTACCTGCGCGAGCAGATGAAGGCGATCCAGCGCGAGCTGGGCCAGGACGAGACCAGCGAGGTCGAGGAGCTGCGCACGCGCGTCGACGAGAAGAACCTCCCCGAGGAGGCTCGCGAGCGCGCGCTCAAGGAGATCGATCGCCTTGAGAAGATGTCGGGCGGCAGCCCCGAGGCGACCGTGGTGCGGACCTACCTCGACACGCTGCTCGAGCTCCCGTGGACCGAGATGGACGACGAGCACCTCGACGTCACCCACAGCCAGGAGATCCTCGACGAGGACCACTACGCGCTCGAGGAGCCCAAGGAACGCATCCTCGAATTCCTGGCCGTCCGGCAGCTCACCAAGGACGTCGAAGACAGCGACTACAAGGCGCCGATCCTGTGCCTCGTGGGTCCGCCCGGCGTCGGCAAGACCTCGCTCGGAAAGTCGATCGCTCGGTCGCTCAACCGCGAGTTCGTGCGCATGTCGCTCGGCGGCGTCCGCGACGAGGCCGAGATTCGCGGCCACCGGCGCACCTACATCGGCTCGCTCCCCGGCCGCATCATCCAGGGGATGAAGACGGCCGGCACCGTCAACCCGGTGTTCCTGCTCGACGAGGTCGACAAGATGACCGCCGACTTCCGCGGCGATCCGAGCTCGGCGCTGCTCGAGGTGCTCGACCCCGAGCAGAACGACACCTTCGCGGATCACTACCTCGAGATCCCCTACGACCTGTCCAAGGTCATGTTCATCACCACCGCGAACACGTCGTCGACGATCCCGCGGCCCCTGCTCGACCGCATGGAAGTCATCCAGATCCCGGGCTACACGCTCGACGAGAAGGTGCAGATCGCCAAGCGCTACCGCATCCCGCGGCAGCTGCGCGACCACGGCCTCGACGATCACCTGTCCATCGAGGACGGCGCCCTTCGCAAGGTGATCACCGAGTACACCCGCGAGGCGGGCGTGCGCAACCTCGACCGGAACCTCGCCAAGCTCGCCCGCAAGAGCGCCCGCGAGTACCTGGGCGAGGCCTGGGACGGCGTCCGCAGCCTCGACGAGAACGGCGTCCGCGAACTGCTCGGCGTGCCGCCCTACCGCGACGAGAAGGCCGAGAAGGAGCCCCAGATCGGCCTGACCCACGGGTTGGCCTGGACGTCGGTCGGCGGCACCACGCTCGACATCGAAGCGGTGGCCGTGCCCGGCAAGGGCAAGGTCACGCTGACGGGCCAGCTCGGCGACGTGATGAAGGAGTCGGCCCAGGCGGGCATCGCCTACCTGCGCAACCACGCCGCCTCGTACGGGCTCCCCGACGACTTCCACGAGACGCGGGACCTGCACGTGCACGTGCCCGAAGGCGCCACGCCCAAGGACGGGCCGTCGGCCGGGATCGCGATGGCGACCGCCGTCGTCAGCGCGCTCACCGGGCGCAAGGTCCGCGGCGACGTCGCCATGACCGGCGAGATCAGCCTGCGCGGGCGGGTGCTGCCCATCGGCGGGGTCAAGGAGAAGCTGCTCGCGGCGCACCAGGCCGAGATCCGCCACGTGATCATCCCCGAGTCGAACGAAGCCAACCTCGAGGACGTGCCCGACGCCGTTCTCGAAGATCTCGAGGTCACGACGGTCAAGGACTTCGACGAAGTGCTCGCCATGATGCTCGAGGCACCCGACGGCGTCGAGTCCGCCGACTACGTGCCCCCGCCCGACGCCGACGAGGCGGGCACGCGCCCCTCGACGAGGGCCTGACCGTCCAGGACTCCGCCCCCGCCGCGCTGGCATCGCGCGGCGGGGGCGTTCGTTTTACCGACCGG
>CBDUCW010000265.1:0-3615 GCA_965365745.1 uncultured Trueperaceae bacterium | reverse complement strand
CGCGCCGCCCACAGCCCCAGCCCCACGCCGACCACGGTGCCGACGGCGAGCGAGATGGCCACGAACAGGAGGTGTTCGACGAAGCGCTGCGACAGCGCGTCGCCGTTGGCCGTGAATTCGACCATCAGCGAGTAGATGTCGAACGACCCGTTGATCAGCAGCAGGCCGATCAGCGCCACGCCCACCCAGCTCGAGGCGGTGCGGATCCATCCGGCGACACCGGCGCGCTTGAGGTCGCGCACGCCGGCGAAGACGGTCATGTAGCCGCCGAGCAATCCGAGCGCCAGCCCGCTGGACGCGAGCACCCGGGGGTTGCGGACCAGCGCGTTCTCACCCAGGAAGGAGCTGGCGTTCTCGAGCAGCATCTGCGCGGCCTGGGCCGGGAGCAGGAGCGACAGCAGGAGGACCAGGTTGCCGACCGAGACGAGCAGCCACCCGCGGCTCTCGACCTCCTTGCGGAAGGCGAGCACGATCGGCAGCAGCGCCAGGATGAACAGCACGACGTAGCGGAGGTCGCCCTGGATTTCGAGCAGATTGAACGGGATCCCCCCGGCGAGGCGATTGGGTTTGAGCCCGAGGATGGGGAGGAAGAAGAACCCCAGCCCTCCGGTCAAGCCGGCGAGGACGGCGATGCGGTTGACGATGGTGCCCCCTTTCCGCGCCCGGAGGCGCGCGTGAAGATCACGCGCCGGAGCGCGCGCAGAATGGCGGCCACCACGGGCCGCACGGAATCGAGACGGTCGATCGAATCAGCAAAATAGATGGGAGCGAGGCGTGCCTCGCTCCCGGTGGGTCGGATTCAGTTGCCGAGGAATCCGTTGTCTTCGAGGTACGTGCGGGCGACCTCTTCGGGGTTGATCCCGTCGACCTCGACCTGGGCGTTGAGGCCCTGCAGGGTCGGGTTGTCGAAGGTCGCGAAGATCGGGTTCAGGATGCCGGCGATCTGCGGGTAGGCGCGGATCACTTCGCCGCGGAACACGGGCGTCGGCGCGAACACGGGCTGCGCTCCGTCGGGGTCATCGAGCACGACGAAGTTGTAGGCCATGAGCGCACCGTCGGTGCCGTAGGCCATCGCAACGTTGACGTTGTTCGAGCCCTGGGCGAGCGCCTGTTCGGTCTGCGCGGGCGTCGCTCCGGCGATGACGAGGAGCTGATCTTCGGTCAGACTGAAGCCGTAGGTCTCCTCGAACGCGGGGAGGCCGTCGGGGCGCTGCGCGAACTCATCGCCCGCGGCGATCTTCACTTCGCCGCCGTTGTTGATGTAGTCGGCGAGGTCGGCAACGGTCGCCAAGCCGTTCTCTTCGGCGAACTGCGCTTTCACGGCGAGCGCGTACGTGTTGTTCGCCGGTGCGGGGCGCAGCCAGATCAGATCGAACAGGGCGGCGTCGAGCGAGCTCACGGTCGCGTAGCTGGCGTAGGCGTTGCCCGACGTGCGCTCGGCGATCGAGGCGTTGGCCCACTCGATGTCGCGGTACCAGTTGCTGATCGCGGTCCCGGTGTAGTTCGGGTACGCGTCGATTTCGCCCGCTTCGAGGGCGTCGCGGTTCACCGCGGTGCCGCCGAGGTTGGTGCGATCGATCACTTCGTAGCCGGCGTCGCGCAGGGCGAGCACCATGATCTTGCCGAGGACGATCTGCTCGGTGAACTGCTTGGAACCGATGGTGATGGGTTGGTCATTGATCGGGTCGCTTTGCGCGAAGGCGAGTCCGCCCGCCAACGCAAGAAGCGACACGAGGAAGAACGAAACGATTCGTTTCATCAACGTGATCCTTTCTTGGTCAAAGTCGAAGGTTGTGGCGCCCCCGCTCGGGGTCGCCCTGCGCAGGGCAACGCTCGCACGTCGCTGCCCCGCATGCTCGTCAGGACCATAGCACAGCCTTCGGGGAGCAATGAAAGCCGCGCAGCACGCATTATTCGCATCTATCCGTGTGCCTCGCGCGCGTACGCGTCCGTCCGCGCGTACGCGCGCGGAGGCGATCGTTTCGATCCTTGCGCGCGCGGGCGCGCAATCGCGCCGGGCTGCGTGCGTGCACGGCCCGGGCGGGTTGCGCCACCTCAGGGCACCGAGCGCGGACGCTCGGCGGGGCCGTCCGCCGCGCCGACGGTCCGCCGACGTCGGCAGGGTGGAATGGCTCTCAGCACGGCGACCCGCATCGTCGCTACAGTCGGCATGTGACTGCCGCCCCTCCTCCCGAATCCGACCCGAAGCCCCGCGCGACCGACGACGCCTCCCCGCGGCCGTCGGGAGCGCGGTGGGCGCCCTCGCGCCGCCGGCGGCGGCGCGCTGCAGGGCTAGCTGCCGTGGCCGTCCTGGCGCTCGGGGCGTGGCTGGCAACGCCGCGTGCCGTCGATCGCGACCCGCAGGCGATGACGGTCCTGTCGCCGACCCAGACCTACGGCGGACCCGAGTTGGCCGCGTATCGGGCGTTCTACGCCGCGCAACGCAGCGGCGACACGGCCGCGATGGTGCGGGCCGCAGCCGGCGACGGCTTCCTCGCCTACCGGGCGGCGCTGGCGGTCGCGCGAACGCCGACCGTCGACCCCGTGCTGCGCGAGGCATCGTTCCGGCGTGCCTTCGAGCTGCGCGTCGACGAGCCGCTCGCGCGGGCCGAACTCCGCGAGCTGCAGATCGAATACGCCGCCCTGCTCGAGGCCAACCGCGATCCCGCCGCAGCGCTCGCGACCGTTCGCCAGGCACTCCCCGCGCCCGAAGCGGTCGCCGCCGTGCAGCGCCTCGAGCCCGATCCCTACCGCCGAGCCAACGTGTTCCTGCAGGCGCGAATGCCGCGCGAAGCGCTCGACGCGCTGGGCGACCGATCCGCACCGTCGATCGAGGCGCCCGCCCTCCGCCGGCTCGACGAACACGGGGCGGCGCTCGACGCCTATCGTCGGTGGCTCGCCGAGGACCCGTCGAACGTCGAGGCCCGCGCGGGGCTCGCCTGGAGCCACTGGTATCTGGGCGATCTCGACGCCGCCGAGGCCGCGTTCCGTGAGCTCGGCGGCGCGAACGCCCTGTACGGGCGCGCCCTGATCGCCAACCGACGGGGCGACGTCGATCGCGCGATCGAGCTGCTGATCGCCACCGGCGTCGACACGCGCTGGTGGCTGGCGACCTCGCTCCTCGAGCGCGACGGCCAGCTCGACGCGGCGATCGAGCTCTACCTCCGCTTGGCCGCATCGTCGAGCGCCTACGCCGACGACGCGGCGTTCCGCGCCCTGGTGCTCGCCGATCGACTCGGCCGCGACGAAGCCGCCGCACAGGCCAAGACGCTCCTGCCGGTCGACTCCTACTTCGCGCTACGCCGCGGAGGAAGCGCGGCCCCCGACGTGCGCTCCGATCTGCCCCCCGCCGACCCCGCCGTCCTCGACCTCGCGGCCGCCCTGGTGTGGGCGAACGACCCGACGGCCGCCGTCGGAGAGCTGCAATTCGCGCTTCGCGACGCGACCGACGCCGACGACGTGCCGGCGCAGGTGGCGATCGCAGAGATGCTGGCCTCGTTGGGCGACTTCCGCTCGGCGCAGCGGGTGGGTTCCTGGATGTTGCCGCAGGGTTCGACGAGATCCTGGGCAACGAAGACACCAACGTCAAGCGGATCGGCTCGATCACGGTGATGG
>CBDUCW010000264.1:0-3617 GCA_965365745.1 uncultured Trueperaceae bacterium | reverse complement strand
AAGCCGACCGCTACCGCCACATGCGCAGCGCCGACCTCGCCGTGACGATCCCCGGGACCAACACGCTCGAACTCGGCATCGCCGGCGTCCCCACGGTCGTGATGCTGCCCCTCAACCGCCCCGAGAGCATCCCGCTCGAGGGGATCGGGCACTGGATCGGCCTCCTGCCCCTCGTGGGCGGCCTGCTCAAGCGCGCGCTGATCCGGACTTTCGTGCAGGTGCGCGGCCTGCGCCGGCCGATCTCGTTGCCGAACCGGATGAGCGGCGAGCCGCTGTTCGACGAGATCAGCGGCGACCTCGACGCCGAGGCGGTCGTCGAGCGCTGCCGCGTATGGCTGGACGACCCCGAGCGCCGCGACCGGGTTCGCGAGCGGCTCGCCCGGACGATGCCGGCCCCCGGGGCCGCGTCCCGTCTCGTCGACCGCATCGTCGCCCTGGCCGATCTCGAGCCCGCCTCGTCGTCGCCCGCCCCGAGTCGGCCGTGAGAGCGCGAGCGCCCCGACGTCCCCGCGGCCTTCCGCGGCTGCTCGCCCCCACCGGCGCCGACGCGCTGGGGGGCGTCGTGGCCGCCATCGTCAACGCGGCGATGCGCGTCGCCGTCCTGCCCCTGCTCATCGCCCCCCTCTTCGACCGCGTGTTGATCGGCGGCGAGACCGATGCGCTCCCGACCGTCCTCCTCTCGGCCGGCGTCGTCATCGTCATCGGGTCGATCGCCCTCTGGGCCCAGGACGGCCTGCTCGCCACCGCCGCCGCACGGGTCTCGAAGCGGTGGCGCGCCCACCTGTACGCACGCCTCCTGCGCCGCCGACCCGGCACCCTCCCGGGCACGAGCGGAGGGCTCGCGAGCCGCATCCTCGCGGACCTCCGCGAGATCGAGACCTACTTCCAGTTCGGCTTGGGAACGGTGGTCGCCGAGTCGGCCACGATCGTCGGCATCGTGGCCTACCTGTTCTGGACGGATCCGCAGGCCACCGCGCTCCTCGTCGCGTTCGGTGCGCCGACGTGGTTCGCGCTGCACCGCGCCGGTCGGGCGATCGAGCACTTCGCGGACCGCAGCCAGCGCGGGGTCGAGGACCTCGGCCGCCACCTCCAGGAGGGGTTCCGGCACCACGCCGTCGTGCGGGCCTTTCGGGTCGACGACCTCCTCCTGCGCCGCATGCAAGCGGTGAACCGGGCCACGGCCCGCGCGATGCGCGCACGCGGGCTGGTGGCGGGCGCGCAAACGCCGATCGCCCAGATCCTCGTGTTCGCCGCCGTCGCGGGCTTGATGCTGTTCCTGTACCGACGCGTCCTCGCGGGCGCCCTCAGCGCCGGCGAGATGATCGCCTTCCTGTCGCTGATCGCCCTGCTGGCGACCCCGCTGCAGCTGCTCCCGCGCGGCGTCGCGCTGTTGCAGCAAGCGCGCGTCGCCAGCCGACGCCTCCACGAACTCGACGACGGGTGCGAGGAACGGCGGTTCGACGACGGCCCGGCCCCGGCGACCGACCCCGCCGCCCCGCCGCTGGCGCTTCGCGACCTCCGGATCGGCTACGCCGACGCGCCCTCCGACGGGGCCGTCCTCGACGGGGTGACGCTCGACTTCCCGCACCACGGGCTGGTCGCGGTCGTCGGCGCGAGCGGAAGCGGGAAGACGACGCTCCTGCAGACCCTGGTCGGCTTCCTCCCCACGCTCCACGGCCGGATCGACGTCAACGGCGTAGCGCTCGGCGAGTGGCCCGACGCGGCCCTGCGACGCGAACTCGCCTTCGTGCCCCAGGAGCTCGACCTGCTCTCGGGCAGCCTGCGCGACAACCTGGCGCTGGTCGGCGACGATCGACTCGTCGCGACGCTCGAGGCCGTGGGGCTGGACGACCTCTTCGCCTCGGGGGCGGGGGCGCTCGACGCCGAACTCGGGGAGGACGGTCGCGGGTTGTCGGGCGGCCAGCGCCAACGGATCTCCATCGCTCGCGCCGTCCTGGGCGACCCGTCGATCCTGTTGCTCGACGAGCCCACGTCGGCGCTGGACGACGCCACCGAGCGGGCGCTGATCGACCTGCTCCGAGATCAGGCGCGGGCCCGGCTGGTCGTTGCGGTCGCGCACCGCCCCGCGCTCGCGGAGGCGGCCGACGCCGTGCTGGAGGTCGCCGACGGCGCCGCCACCTGGCGCGCGAAG
Source organism: uncultured Trueperaceae bacterium (assembly GCA_965365745.1). Classification (GTDB taxonomy): domain Bacteria; phylum Deinococcota; class Deinococci; order Deinococcales; family Trueperaceae; genus CBDUCW01. The sequence continues at coordinate 1,465 of CBDUCW010000264.1, read as the reverse complement.
GCCCGTCGCGCGGAGCCGACCGGCTCCCGGCCCCCGACGCCGCGGGGTCCGTCGTGACCGACCGGCTGTCGCTCTACGACGATCCCGAGCTCTACGACGCGCAGTACCGGGGCTACCGGGACGATCTCCCCTACTACCGCGACCTGGCCGTCCGGCACGGCGGTCCGATCCTCGAGCTGGGCTGCGGCACGGGCCGCGTGACCCTCGAGCTGGCCCGCGCGGGGGCCGAGGTCGTGGCCGTCGACCGCAGCGCCGCGATGCTCGAGGCCGCTCGCCGGCGTCTGGCGGAGGCAGGGCTCGAGTCCGCCGTCACCGCGGTCGAAGCCGACATGCGCCACCTCGACCTCGACCTCGAGCTCGGCGCGCGCTTCGCGCTCGTCGTCGCGCCCTTCAACACGCTGATGCACGCCGCCACGCTCGACGACCAGGACGCCGTGCTGGGCGTGGCGCGACGCCACCTGGCGCGCGGTGGCGCGTTCGCCTGCGACTGCTACGTGCCCGACTTCGGGGGCATGGGCGTGCTGCGGCACGAGGCGACCTGGGACGGCGTCGGCGGGAGCGAGGCCGACCTGTTCGTGCTCCAGCATCACGACCCGCTCCGCCAACGCGTCGAGAGCCGCTACTTCCTCGACCGCATCGGACCCGACGGGCGGCTGCGCCGCGAGCGTCGCCACGTCGTGCAGCGCTACTTCGGACGCTACGAACTCGAACGCGCCGTCCGCCACGCAGGCTTCGCCGACGTGCAGGTGTTCGGCGGGTTCCATCGCACCCCCGTGCGCGACGACAGCCGCGTCTACGTCGTCGAGGCCACCGTCTAGCTGCCGAGTCGCCGACGTCTGGCCGCCGCCATGCCAACGTCACGACGTACCGCCGCCGCCCGTCGGCGGTCCATCAAGACCCGTCCGAGCCTTCGCCCGGCGAAGTCCCGGTCCGAGCGGGCGTCAGGCGTGCGCGACGGGGCGCGGATCTCGCTCGGTTGGTCGCCGCGCCGCGGCCGCGCCGCAGTTCGACCGATCCATCCGCTCGCGACATGCCGGGTCGTCGACCCAGATCTGGGTCTCGGTGCGACGATCCTCCGAGCAGGGCGACACGAACAGGTCTTCGAGCGTTCGCAGGCTGATCGGCTTGACGTCCATGCCGAATCGTAGCACGGCACCCAAACGCGATGCATGGAGTTGCAGCGCCATGCAGTCCGTCCGCGCCGGCCGATGGGCCGCGCCCGACGGCACGCGCAGCAGCGCGCTCTAGTCGGCCAGCACGCGCATGGCGGCGGCGGTGGCGGCACCGGGGTCGGCCTCGATGCCGACGTCGCGCGCCGCGTCTTCGAGCGCCGCCGCGAGACCGATCGCATCGTAGGCATCGCAGTCGCCCAGCAGCGAGGGGCGGATCAGGTGCGGCTTGGCCTCCTCCTGCCCGCCGGCGATCCGCGTGCCCCGCGCCGCGAGCGCGGCGACCAGCTTCGGCG
>CBDUCW010000263.1:0-3625 GCA_965365745.1 uncultured Trueperaceae bacterium | reverse complement strand
GTCGTCACCGTCGCCGAGCTCGCCGGTCGCGTCGGCGGGCGGGTGGCGATCTTCGCGCAGAACGCCGCCCAGCGGCTGCTCTCCCCCGACGAACAGCGCGTCCAGCTCGACCGCCTCCTCGACGACGCCGGGCGCGAAGCGCTCGCCCGCTACCGCGAGGCCTTCGCCGCACTCCGCGACACCGAGGCGAAGCTCGACCGGCTCACGGCGGCCGCGCGCGACCGCGAGCGGCAGCTCGACCTGCTCCGCTTCCAGCGCGACGAGATCGACGCCGCCCGGCTCGAGCCCGGCGAGGACGACCGGCTCGGCGTCGAGGCCGAATCGCTGCGCCATCACGAGCGCATCGTGCAGGGCGTCGGGCGCGCCCTGGCGGCGCTCGCCGAGGCCGAGCCCAACGCGCTCGAACTCCTCGCCGAAGCGCGCCGGGGCCTCGATGACGCGGGGCGGCACAGCCGCGCGGCGGCGACGCTCGCCGACGAGCTGCGCGAGGCCATGGCGAGCGTCGAGGCGGTGCACGCCGAAGCCGAGAACTACGTTTCGGGGCTCGAACTCGACCCCGCCCGGCTCGACGCGGTCGAGGCCCGGCTGGCGCGGATCGACCGCCTGGCCCGCAAGTACGGCGACGGCATCGACGCGATCCTCGCCTTCCGCGAGCGTGCGGCCGCCGAGATCGAATCGCTCGAGAACGCCGACGCCTCGCGCGAGGCGCTCGAGCGCCGCCGCGACGCGCTGCGCGCCGACGTCGAGGCGACCGGCGGCTCGCTGTCGGCGCGGCGCCGCGCGGCGGCCCGCGAGCTCGAGGCGGGCACCGCGCCGCTGCTGGCGCGCCTCGAGATGCCCGATGCGCGCTTCGAGGTGCAGTTCGAAGCCGCCTCCGAACCCACGGCGCACGGGCTCGAGCGGGTGCGCTTCTTCTTCTCGGCGAACCCCGGCGAGCCGCTCGGACCGCTGGCCCAGGTCGCCTCCGGCGGCGAGCTGTCGCGCCTCATGCTGGCGCTGCACGTCGTGGGGGGCTCGGACGCCACCACGCTCGTGTTCGACGAGGTCGACGCCGGCATCGGGGGGCGTGCCGCGCGCGCGGTCGGCGAGCTGCTGCAGCAGCTCGGACGCGACCACCAGGTGCTCGTGGTGACGCACCTGCCACAGGTCGCGGCCTTCGGCGACCGGCACGTGCACGTGGTCAAGCAGGAAGCCGCCGGACGGACCGTCGTGCGCGTCCGACCCCTCGACGCCCCCGCCCGCGTCGACGAGCTCGCACGCATGCTCAGCGGCCTCCCGAGCGAGGCGGCGCGGCGCAACGCGCACGAATTGCTCGACGCCGCCGCGAAGCGGCGCACGGCCGCGTCGACCTAGGCGCGCCCCGGGGCGAGGTCGGCGGCGACCGCGAGCAACCGGTCCACGTCGCCGTCGTCGGTGTAGTGCAGCGCCGAGGCGCGCACGGCGCCGCCACGCTCGCCCAGACCCAGCCCGTGCATCACCAGGTCGTAGGCGTAGGCGTGGCCGGAGGCGACCGCGATCCCCTGCGCGGCGAAGGCCTCGGCCATCGCCTCGGGCGGGCGTTCGGGGTGGTTGAAGGCCACCGTGGCGGTGCGGCCCTCGACGCCCGGGGGTCCATAGAGCTCGTACCCGAGCTCGCCGAGGCCTGCCAGCATCCGCGCGAGGATGCGCCGCTCGTGCGCCTCGATCGCCGCGTAGGCGTCGCGCCACGCCGGGCGGCCACCGCCCGCCGACGACCCGATCGCTTCGAGGTAGTCGAGCGCAGCGCCCCAGCCGAGCATCGCTTCGTGGTTCTGCGTGCCCGCCTCCCACACCTGCGGGCCCCGCGGCTCGAAGAAGCTCAGCGGGTGTCCGGCGAGACGCTCGCGCGCCCGTGGGCCGAGCCACATCGCGCCGAGGTGCGGGCCGACGACCTTGTACGGGCTGAACACGAGTACGTCGCAGCCGAAGGCGGAGACGTCGGGCAAGCGGTGCGGCGCGAAGTGCACGGCGTCGACCACGGCGAGCCCACCGGCCCGCCGGATCGCGGCGCACGCCTCGGCGACCGGCGTGTACGTGCCGAGCACGTTCGAGGCGGCGGTGAACGCCACCGCACGCGTCCGAGGACCGAGCAGCGGTTCGAGATCCGCCACCCGGAGCCCCGCCGCCGGATCGTCGAGCTCCCAGCGAAGGGTGCGCGCGCCGTGGCGTTCGAGCGCCCGCCATGGATCGATGTTGGCGTGGTGGTCGAGGCCCGTCACCACGAGTTCGTCGCCCCGTTCGAGGGTGTCGCCGAGCGACCGGGCCAGCAGCGTGATCAGCGTCGTCGCGTTCGGGCCGAACACGACCTCGGACGGGTCGGACGCGCCCAGGAAGCTCGCCGTCCGCGCGCGCACGCGCTCTTTGGCTTCCGTGATGCGCCGCGACGGCGCGTAGGCTCCGCCCTTGTTGACCTGCATCTCGCGCATCGCGACCACGATGCGATCGACGACGCGGTCGGGCACCTGCGCGCCCGAGGCGTTGTCGAAGAAGACGGTGGCGCCGCGCCGCAGCGCGGCGAACTGGGTGCGGAGTTCGTCCACCGGAAGACGGGTCGAAGCGGGCATGCGCGGCACGATACCCTCGACCGGACGGCCGAGCCCACGCTCGGCCCCGCCGACCCGAATCCGACGCTCCGAGGAGGCGCCCGTGGCGCGACCGAACGCTCCCACCGACTACGACGCCGAAGGCCGCGAAGAGGGCGAAGCCTGCCCCGAGTGCGGCAGCGAAGACACCATCACCTTCCACTACCGCGAAGGCTTCACCGAGCTCGAGTGCCGGGCCTGCGGCTACCGCAGCGACGCCGAGGAGCTCGCGGCGCTGCAGCGCTTTTCCGGGGACGTGCTGCAGGGCGACGACGATACCCCCCCTCCGCGGCTCGGGAAGCTCGAGGCCTAGCCCCGCTTTCGCCCGTGGCCGGACGGGGCGCGGGCCCGCGAATCGCGGCGAGTATAGTGACCGCAACGAAGACATCGGGCGCCAGTCCGTCGGCGCATAGGCGCGGCCGCTCGCCCGTCGCTCTGGAAGGAGTCGGAATGGACGTCAAGGTGGTTCTGAGTTCGGACGAGATCCTGCGGGGATTGAAGCACTACCGACGCATCGCGAAGCAGGATCTGCTGCGATCGACCGAGACCGACCATCCGGACGCCTCCCGCACCCACGCCGAAGCGCGACGCGCCGTGTACGGCGAGCTGGCCGAGCTGGCCGAACAGGCCTCCCCCGAGGACGTCGTGCGCCGCGCGCTCGACGCGTACCGGAAGCTCCCCTTCACGACCGGGACGCCGGACGACGCCTACAACGACATCAAGGGGCGCGAGAACGCGTTGGAGAACTTCTTCCTGATGATCGGACTCGAGCCCAAGGCGCGGCGCGAGGCCCGCAACATGCGCCCGCCCCTCGAGCAGCTCGAGGCGCCCGTCCAGGCCCCCTCGGGCGACGCCTGACGGTCCGTCCGCAGCTCCCGACGCCCCGCGCCCCGCATCCCGATGCGGGGCGCGCCCTCTCCCGAGAGCGAGGCCGGCAGCTCGAACTCGAAGAAGGCGGTGCCGTCAGGCGTCGTCCGAATCAGCGGCGTGCCAGAGAGCAGCGTACGTCCCTGGACGTGGCCGTC
>CBDUCW010000262.1:0-3633 GCA_965365745.1 uncultured Trueperaceae bacterium | reverse complement strand
AGAGCCTGATCCGCGTCGGGCAGAGCCTGCGCGTGCGCGGCTCGGGCGGCGGCGGGTCGGCGGGTTTCCACGTCGTGGTTCCCGGGGAGACGCTGCTGCCCGACTCCTCGAAGACCTTGCTGATCAGCGCGAATTGCGCCTCGGCACCGACCGCGTTGTAGACGAAGAAGGCGATCAGCGCCAGGAAGAGGTTGAACGAAAGGATCCCGTAGATGCCGAGGCCGATCGCGACCACGCGGCTGATCGAGGCGGCGATCCGCGTCGCGCGGAGCTGGCCCAGCGGGATCGCGAGGAGCGACCGAAGCACGCGACCGCCGTCGAGGGGGAGCGCCGGGAGCAGGTTGAAGATCGCCAGCAGGCCGTTGGTGCTCGCCAGGTAGGCGATGACGAAGAGCAGCGCCGAGCTGCCCGCGGCAGGGAGCACGGCGGCGCCGCCCGCCAGACCGAAGGCCAGCACGACGCTGGTGACGGGACCGGCGATCCCCACCAGGGCTTCGGCTCCGCGCTGGGTCGGCATCGCGTCGAACTGCGCGACCCCGCCCAGGAACCACAGCGTGATCTCCTCGACCTCGACCCCGAAGAGGCGCGCGGTGAGCGCGTGCCCGAGCTCGTGCAGCACGACGCTCGCGAAGAGGCCGAGGGCGGAGACGAGACCGAGTCCGATCGCCATCCCCGACCCCTGCAGCCGGGTGGGGTCGATCGACAGGCCCGCCTGGTTGAACACCAGGGCGAGCTCCTGCACCTGCGACCCGATGGTCCAGGCCAGCAGGGGGAGGATCAGCAGGAAGCTCCCGTCGATCTTGACGGGGATCCCGAAGAGCTTGAAGGGGAGACGGTACGAAGCGCCGAACATGGGGTCAGCCTAGGGCATCGACCGGGCGGGCACCGTAGGCGGCGTCGGCCCGACCTGCGTCGATCCCGGGCGCGGTGGAACCGCGTCGGGCGGGGCCCCTTCCGAGATGTGGTGCACGCCGTTCAGGTCTGGAACGCCTTTCATTCCTCGCACGCCTCGCGGGCGACGGCGCGCGCCGCACGGTCGGCCGCCTCGAGCGCGTCGAGCTCGAGCACTCCGGTCGCGCCGGGGTCGCCCGCCGACGAAGCGAGGGTGCCGCGCTCGACGGCGTCGAGGCACCGCTCGAGCACGCGCGGGATGTCCAGGTAGCCGATGCGGCCGGCGACGAAGGCCTCGACGGCGATCTCGTCGGCTGCGTTCAGCACGGTCGGTGCGGTTCCGCCCAGCCGACCGGCGCGGTAGGCGAGGTCCAAGGCCGGGAAGCGGTCGCGGTCGGGCGCTTCGAAGTCCCAGCGCCCGCGGACGGGGAAGGGCTCGAGCGGGATCGGCGGCCGCGCCGGCGCCTCGAGGGCGTAGTGGATCGGGATCCGCATGTCGTGCGGCCCCACCTGGGCCTTGAGATTGCCGTCGCGAAAGCGCACCAGCGAGTGCACGATCGACTGCGGGTGCACCACGACGTCGATGCGGTCGAGGGGGAGCTCGAAGAGGTAGTGCGCCTCGAGCACCTCGAGCCCCTTGTTGAACAGCGTCGACGAGTCGATCGTCACCTTGGGGCCCATGCTCCACGTGGGGTGCGCCAGGGCCTGTTCGAGGGTCACGCCCGACAGGTCCGAGGGCCCGTCGCGAAACGGGCCGCCCGAAGCGGTGAGGATCAGTTCGGCCACGGCCTCGGCCGGCTCGCCCACGAGGCACTGGTAGAGCGCCGAATGCTCGCTGTCGACCGGCGTGATGCGCGCTCCGTTCCGGCGTGCCTCGCGCCACACGAGCGGTCCGGCGACGACCATCGCCTCCTTGTTGGCGAGCGCCACGTGGCGCCCCTCGCGCAGGGCGGCCAGGGTGGGGCGGGACGGCCGCGGCGATGCTGGCATCGCAGCTCACGATCTCGGGGCGCAAGCGGCGCGCCTGTTCGATCAGCACCTTGGCGTTGCGCCCGGCCGCCAGAGCGACGACGTCGTGCCCGCGCCAGGCTGCGACGTCCACGGTCTGGGTGCCGATCGAGCCCGTGGAGCCGAGGATCGCAACGCGCTTGGGGGGCGTGTCGGAGGGCGAGTCCATGCCGCATTCTCCCACGCCCTCCGGGGGCGCAGCGGGCGTACGGGCTGCGCGATCGCGCCCGGCGCCGCTCGCGGCTCGCGACCGCGTCGGCCGCGCCGGCCGGGACGAATGCCCGGGTCCGCCGGTGGTACCCTGGGACCGTCAAAACGACGTGGTGCGCGGGTCTCTTCCGGCCCACCGCGCGGCGAGCCGGGCGCCCCGCGACCGGTCCTCGGGCCGCGCCGCCGCGACGCCCGCGAACCGAGCAAAGCCCCGTCGCCCGCTCGCCCCCCGGCAGGAACCGCTCGACGAAAGGACACCCGCATGCTGGTACACGAATGGATGACGGCCAACCCCCGCACCGTCAAGGGCTCGACGCCCGTCATGGAAGCGATGCACATCCTCCGCGAGGGCGGCTACCGACGCCTCCCCGTCGTCCAGGACGGCGCCCTCGTCGGCATCGTGACCGACCGCGACCTCAAGGAGGCGACGCCGAGCAAGGCCACCACGCTGTCGGTCTACGAGCTGAACTACCTGCTGTCCAAACTCACGGTCGACGAGGTCATGACGAAGTCGGTGAAGACCGTGGCGCCCGACGACCCGATCGAGGAGGCCGCGCTCGCGATGGAGGAGCATCGCGTGTCGGGGCTTCCGGTGGTCGACGGCGACAGCGTGGTGGGCATCCTGACGATCACCGACCTGCTGCGTGCGCTCGTGACCTTCCTCGGGCTGCGCGAAGGGGGAACGCGGGTCACGGCCGAGCTCCCCGACGAGCCCGGCGTGCTTGCCCGGGTCGCGCGCGCGGGCCCTCCGTCGAACATCATCGCTGCGGTGACCGCGAAGATCCACGAGGGCAACCAGCGCACGCTCGTCGTCCGCGTGTCGGGGGACGGTGCCGACGGCTTCGCCGAGCGCCTCCGCTCGGACGGCCTCGACGTCACCGACGTGCGGAGCACGTGAGTCCGCGCGCCCTCGCGGTGCGTCCGGAGGCGCGGTGACGCGCAGCGACGCGCCCGACGTGCTCGTCGCCGAGGCGCGCGGGGGCCGGATCGCCCACAGCGGTTTCCTGCCCCCCGACGCGTCGTCGGCCCTGGCGGCGGCCGTCCGCGAGCAGGGCGTCTCGGTCACCGTCGGCGGCGGCGTGCGCGGTGCCCGGCGGCGCGTCGTGACCGCCCATCCGGCGCACGTGCCCGAGGCGGCGCCGGCGCTCGTCGCGGTCTACGTCGACGGGCTCGACGGGGATGGATTGCGCGCAGCGGCGCGGGACGTCGGCGTCGCCGACGACGAGCTCGGAGACGCCGTGGAGCACGCGGCCGGCGCCTCGCTGATCGTCTTCGATCCGCCGCCCGAGGCGCTCACGCGGCCGCTCCCGCGCGCCGAGGGGCGGACGCCCGAGCGCGTTCCGCTCGAACGCGTCGCGACCGGGACCGCCCGCCGCGAGCGCATCGTCGTGCCGTCGCTGCGCGTGGACGCGGTCGGCGCGAAGGCGTTTCGGACCAGCCGCAGCTGGTTCACGAAGGGGATCAAGGCCGGGAACGCCTACCTCGACGGGCGGCTCGCCGACAAGGGCTCGCAAGCCGAGGTCG
>CBDUCW010000261.1:0-3633 GCA_965365745.1 uncultured Trueperaceae bacterium | reverse complement strand
CGCCGCAGATCCAACGACCTAGGACGAGTCGACCGGCGGCCGCACCACCCGCAGCGACCCCGGTCGAATCCGCACGCGAAAGTGCCCCGACGCCGGCACGGGCTCCCCCTCCACGTGCCCGGGCCGCGGCCGCTCCCACACGACGTCGACCTCGCGCCCGTGATGCAGCGCGATCCGCGGATGGTCGAGGTGCGCCCCGCGCATGACGCGCGGCAGGATCGCCAACGTCCCGAGCCGTCCGAACGTGCCGGCGACGAGGATGTCGAGGAGCCCGTCGTCGACCTTCGCGTCGGGCGAGAACGGGAACGATCCGCCCGACCGGGCCCCGTTCTGCACCGAGACGAGGAGCGACGGTCCCTCGTGGACGAGCCGACCGTCGACGTGCACGGTGGCTTGGACGTGCTCGAGCCGTCCGAGCGTCACGACCACGGCCCAGAGGTAGGCCCCCAACCCCGTGAACGGAGGCGGTGCCGCGGCGACGTTCGCCGCGGCCTCGGCGTCGAATCCGGTCCCGAACGCATTGACGAACGGCGCGAAGGCCTGCGGGTCCTCGTCGTTCCAGCGCACCTCGCCGGTGTCGACCCAGACCGGGTCGCCGTCTACGGCGAGCCGCAGCGCGCTCTCGAGTTCGTGGCGGTCGAGCCCGAGCGCGAAGGCGAAGTCGTCGCCGGAGCCCTGCGGAAGGATGCACAGCGTGCGCCCGGAGCCGAGGCAGCCGAGCGCGACCTCGTGCACCGTGCCGTCGCCGCCGAGCGCGACGACGCGGGCATCGTCGGGCAGCGAGCGGACGAGCTCGGTCGCATGGTGCGGGTGCGTCGTCTCGAGGACCTCGAACGGAACGGACCACGCGGTCAGCGCCTTCCGGACGACCTCGAGTCCCCGCCGCGCACGACCGCGACCGGCGATCGGGTTGTAGACGATGCGCAGGGGCTCCATCGGCCCGTGGATTCTATCCCGGCCACGGGCTCGAGGAACGACCGACGGTATGCTCCCGCCATGACCGCGCACGCCTACGCTGCAACCCGGCTGTTCGCTCCGCTCGACTTGTCCGCAGACACGCCGCCGGCGCTCGCGCGCCTCCTCGCGTTCGACGATGACGTGGCGGCATGGTCCTTGCTGGTCGGGCTCGACGACGCGTGCGCCCAGATCGAGGACGGGCGCCACGGACGCGTGCATCCGACGGCGGTGCTCGAGGGCGCCGTCTTCGTGCACGAGACCGCACGCATCGGCCCGCACGCCTACGTGCAGGGCCCGGCGTGGTTCGGCCCCGGCACGAACGTGGGTCACGCCGCGTACGTGCGCGGGGGCGTCGTCGCGGTCGCGGACGTGAACATCGGGCACGCGACCGAGGTCAAGCACTCGCTGCTGCTCCCGGAGGCGAAGGCGCCGCACTTCAACTACGTCGGGGACAGCGTGGTGGGCTCGCGCGTCAACATGGGGGCCGGCGTCAAACTGGCGAACTTCAAGGCCGATGGCAGCGAAGTTCGCGTCGACGGGCACGCCACGGGCCTCCGAAAGCTCGGCGCGCTGCTCGGCGACGACGTGTCGATCGGCTGCAACGTGGTGACGAATCCCGGCACCTGGATCGGCCCCCGCAGCCTCGTGTACGCCAACGCCACGGTGCGCGGCGTGATCGAAGCCGACACGCTGGTCAAGCACAAGCCCGAGCTCGCGCACGACGCCCGGCGCTGAGCGAGTCGCCCGTGCTGCACCGCACCTGACGCGTGTTCCCCCTCCGCGACGACAACCCCCGCCGCGGGCCGGCGCCGTTCACCTGGTTGGTGATCGGCGTAAACCTGGTCGTGTTCCTGCTACAGCCGACCGGGGCGGGCGGCTTCTTCGCGCAGCTCGAGCTGTTCCGCTTCCTTCAGCGCTGGGCCTTCGTGCCCGGGGAGTTCTTCGCAGCGCCGTTCGCCGAGGCGCCGACCCTCGTCACCAGCCTGTTCCTGCACGGCGGCTGGGCACACCTGATCGGCAACCTGTTCTTCCTGTGGGTCTTCGCCGACAACGTCGAGGAGACGATGGGAACGGCGCGCTTCTCGCTGTTCTATCTGCTCGGCGGGGTGGCGGCGACCCTCTTGCACGGGCTCTTCCAGCCCGCATCGCCGGTTCCCCTCGTGGGCGCGTCGGGCGCGATCAGCGCGGCCTTGGGCGCCTACATCCTGCTGTTTCCGCGCAACCGCGTGCTGACGCTCGTCCCGCCGCTGATCGTCCCCTGGCTGGTGCTGTCGTTCGTGGTCCGGGTGCCCCGGTTCTTCCTGTTCTGGATCCCGGCGTGGCTCTACATCGGCTACTGGGCGCTGATCCAGTTCCTCGAGGCCGGCAACGGCCTGCTGATGCCGCAAGGGATGGGGAACGTGGCCTGGTGGGCGCACGTCGGCGGCTTCGTCTACGGCGTGCTGCTCGTGCGGCGCTTCGTCCCCCGAGGCGCCGCACGAGCGGCCGGTGCGTCCTGACGGGTCAGGCGGGCTCGATCAACCCGTAGTCGCCGTCGTGGCGCTTGTAGATCACGTTCACCGAATCGGTGTCGTGGTTGTGGAAGACGAAGAAGTCGTGTCCGAGCGCTTCCATCTGCACGGCCGCGTCCTCGGGCGCCATCGGTCGGAGCGTGTGCTTCTTGGTGCGCACGATGACGGGTTCCTGCGACTCGGGCTCGGGGACGTCCGGCGTCGGCTTCTCTTCGTTGCGCCGCGCGATGAAGCGCCCCTTGAAGCGCTTGAGTTGCCGCTCGAGCTTGTCGACCACGAGGTCGACGGCGGCGTACGTGTCCTGTCCGCGCTCCTCGGCGCGGATCATCCCGTTCGGCACGTTCACCTGGACTTCGACCTTGGCCGGGCCGCCGTTGTCGCCCTCGTTGTACGACATCACCACGCGCGCATCGACGATCTGATCGGAGAAGCGTTCGAGCTTCTCGAGCTTGTCCTCGGCGTACGTGCGCATCGCATCCGTCACCTCGAGGTTTCGACCGATCATCTTGTAGATGTGCATGGAGCTCCTTTCACGCGGAGGGGCTCGGATCCCGGCGATTCGAGATCGTGGGTGGTGACGAGGGGTGCAATGGGAGACCCCTGCCCTCCCTCGCGTGTCGGCGCGGGCGGGCGTCGACGTCGCGAAACGGAGGGGCAGCGCGGGCTGCAGGGATCTTCATTGGAGGCCGTAGTTTAGCACCGCGACCTCGGGGTGCACAGGGGCGGTCGTCCCTACGCCGCGCGTAGGAGAAGGTCGCTCCGAGGCGTTGGCCGAAGCGTCACGAAGCCCGGCCAGCACGGCGCTCTTGCGTGTTTGGCGCGACGCGGGTCAGCCGTGCTCGCGTGCTACCTTTTCTCCCAATGCGAGAACCGATGGCACCGTGCGTATCCGCGGCGATCGAGCTGCTTCAGGAGAAGTGGGTCCTGTTGATCGTGGGGACGCTGCTCGACGGCCCCCGGGGGTTCAACGACCTCGGGCGCGACGTCGGGGGGTGCAACCCGACGACGCTGGCCCAGCGGTTGGCACGACTGGAGCGGGCCGGCATCGTGTGCAAGCGGGAAGCGATGGACGAATCGCGGCGCGTGTACTGCCTCACGCCCGTCGGGCGCGACCTCGAGCGCGTCGTGGCGGCGATCCGCGGGTGGGCGCACACACACTTCGAAA
>CBDUCW010000260.1:0-3650 GCA_965365745.1 uncultured Trueperaceae bacterium | reverse complement strand
TGGCTGCGCGAGCTCGTGCCCGCGGCCCCCGACCTCGAGGCGACCGCCGAGCTGCTGACCTCCGTCGGCCTGGCGGTCGAAGCGATCCACACCGTGCCGGGCGTCCCCTCGGGAGTCGTGGTCGGCGAGGTTCGGAGCGCCGAACCGATCGAGGGCAGCGACCACCTGCAGGCCACGGTCGTGTGGGACGGCGAACGCGAGCACTCGGTCGTCTGCGGGGCGCCCAACGTGCGGGTGGGCATGCGCAGCGCGCTCGCCCGGCCCGGCGTCGAGCTCCCCGCGGCGGGCTTCACCGTGGGCGTTCGCGAGGTGATGGGCGTGGAGAGCGCCGGCGTCCTGTGCAGCCCCAAGGAGCTCGGCGTGTACGACTGGGCCGCGGGCCTCCTCGTCCTCGGCGACGACGTCGAAGCGGGCGACGACCTCGCGGCGGCGTGGTCCGAGGAGTCGGTCCTCGAGCTCGAACTCACCCCCAACCGGGCCGATGCGTTCAGCCTGCTCGGCGTGGCTCGCGACCTGGCCGCCAAGCTCGACGTCGAGCTGGTGGACCCGACCGCGGCCTTCGACCCCGGCACGCCCGACAGCGACGCCTACCGCGTCGAGGTCGCCGACGACGATCGCTGCCCGCGCATGACGCTCCGGCGCATCGAAGGCGTGACCGTCGCGCCGAGCCCCGTGTGGCTGCAGCGGCGCCTGGCGGCGCTCGGCCTGCGCCCCCGCAGCAACGTCGTGGACGTGACCAACTACGTCACCTTCGAGCTCGGCCAGCCCTCGCACGCCTACGACGAGCGCGTGCTCGAAGACGCGACGCTGCAGGTGCGCCGGGCCGAGGCCGGCGAGGCGCTGCTGGCGCTCGGGGACGTCGAGCTCGAGCTCGATCCCGAAGACCTCGTCATCGCCACGCCGGACGGCGCGGGCGGAAGCCGCGCGGTCGGCCTCGCCGGCGTCATCGGCGGCCGCGACGACTCGGTGCGACCCGACACCTCCGCCGTCGCGCTCGAGGTGGCGCACTTCGATCCCGTCGGCGTTCGCAAGACCGCCAAGCGCCACGGCGTCGCGACCGACGCCCACTACCGCTTCGAGCGCGGCGTCGATCCGAACCTGCCGCCGCGCGCGTCGGCGCGGGCCGCGGCGCTGATCGCCGAGCTCGCGGGCGGCCGCGCCCACGCGGCGTACGCGGCGAGCGGGGGAGACGTCGAGCGCGCATCGAGCGCCTACCGGCCCAGCCGCGTCCCCTTCCTGATGGGCTTCGACGTGGCGCCGGGCGAGCAGCGCCGCATGCTCGAGGCGCTCGGCGTCGACGTGGTCGCCGAGGACGAGGATCGCTGGACGCTCACGCCGCCCTCGTGGCGCTTCGACCTGGCGATCGAGGAGGACTACGTCGAGGAGGTCGCGCGCCTGCACGGCTTCGATCACGTGGGCCTCAGCTACCCCGACATGGCCTTCGCGCCGCCCGAGACCGATCCCACCCACCGGCGGCTGCGCGATCACCTCGCCGCGCTCGGTCACCAGGAGATCTTGTCGTACGTATTCACAGGCGACGACGAACTCGCGCGCGCCGCTGCTCCGGAGGCCGCCGTCCGGCTGGCCCACCCGCAGGGCGAGGAGCGCAGCGTGCTGCGAACGCGCCTCTACCCGGGCCTGCTGCACGTGGCCGAGCGCAACCGCAACGCCCCCTCGGTGGCGGTGTTCGAGATCGGCCGCGTGTTCGGCGACGAAGAGCGCGAACACCTCGCGCTGCTGTGGCGCGGACCGTGGGCCGACGCCGGCTGGCAGGCGCCGCAGCCGCTCGACTTCTACGTCGTCAAGGGGCTGCTCGAGGCGCTCGCGGGTCGCTTCGGGGCCACGCTCGAGGTGGCGCCGCTGGAGGCGCCCCCCGCCCACCTGCACCCCGGCGTCGCTGGCGAGTTGCGCTGGAACGGTCGGCCCGTCGGCACCCTCGGGCGGGTCCACCCCGAGGTCGCGGCCCGCTACGAGCTCGACGAGGCCTACGTGGCCGAAGTCGTCCTGCCGCTGGACGAAGGGCCGATCCGCTACCGCGACATCGAGCGCCAGCCGTACGCCGAGCGCGATCTCGCGGTCGTCGTGCCCGACGCGGTTCGCTACGCCGACGTCGCCTCGGTGGTGCGGAGCGCCGCCGGCGACCGCCGGGCGACGCTCGAGCCCTTCGACGCCTACCGCCGCGAGCCGATCGCCGAAGGGCACCACAACCTGGCGCTGCGGCTGCGGTTCCGTCACCCCGAGCGTTCGCTCACCGACGAGGAGGTCGACGGGTACATGCGAAATGTCATGACCGCCGTCTCGGGCGCGGGGTACGCTGTGCGCGAATGAGTTGGCTCGACATCGTCGCGATCCTGGTGCTGGCCAGCAGCGTCGCGATCGGCAGCGAACGCCGGATCATCGGCCTGGTGATCGGGCTCGGGGCGGTCGCGCTCTATCGCCCCCTGCTGCTCCTCGCCGACACGAGCCCGATCCTCGCCGGGGTCGGAGCGGTGGCGGCGGCGGGCCTGCTCGCCCTGATCGGCCGGCGGCTCACGCCGCAGGGCCGCTCCGGCGTCGCCGCGCAGCACGTGGTCGGCGGCTTCGGCGGCCTCCTCTTGGGGCTGCTGGCGGTGCTCGCCCTGAGCACCTCGTTGCCGGTCGGGGTGACCGCGTCGGGAACGCTCCGCTATCCGCCCGACGTGGCCCAGCCGTTCACGAGCGCCGTGCGGGAGTCGCGGGTGCTCGAGATCGGCCGTGATATCTTGTTTTTCCCGTTGCTGACGCAACAAGGCTACTTCGACGCGAGTCCGCAGCTGCAACGGCAAGCGCTCGGCGGCCTGCACGAGTTCCTCACGCTCGGCGTGCCGTGGGAAGAGAGGTGACCGGCGCCTGAGGGCAGCGATGTTCGCCAGCATCGGCTGCCGACGACGCGAGAAGCGCAAGCCCATCCCCACCGCCTCCGGCCCGGATCCGTTTCGGGGCGCGAGCCGAGTTCGGGGATGGTGACGAGGCGGAGGGCCTCCCCCCGACGTGCACGCTCCCCGAGCGCGCCGCGGGACGGGAGGATACGCGGCTCGGACCGAGTTCGCCCACGTTCGTCCGAATCCCCGAGCATCCCGCTCCGGGGTCGGATCGACGACGCAGCGACCGGCCGCCGCGGAAAACGCGAGGCGCGGAGCCCACGGGCATCCAACGAGTTCCGCGCGAAGTCTGCGGGCCCCTCCTGATCACGATCCATCACTCGGCCCACGTCGGATCGACCGCGCGGCTCGCCCCCGCACCCAGCAGCACCCACAAGCACAGCCACCCCTTTCGCGGGTACGGCGCCCCCCGGCTCCGGACCGCCTGCGATCCTCGCGCACGATGCGGGGCGCCGCGCGATGCCGTGGCGCGGACTCGATCGCGCGCGGACGACGCTGCCGCGTCGCGCCGCCACCGAGCGGAGATCGCCTTCGGCGTCGCCCCCGACGCTCCTGCGGTTTGCGGCTGTGCCTCGCCTCGCTCACCCCACGGAGGTTCCCCATGTGCGGAATCGTCGGATACGTCGGTCCGCGGCAAGCCGCGGACGTCATCCTCGACGGCCTGCAGCGCCTCGAATACCGCGGCTACGACTCGGCCGGCATCGTCATCGCGCCGGAGGGCGCGACCCACGGCGCGCTCGAAGTGGTCAA
>CBDUCW010000259.1:0-3670 GCA_965365745.1 uncultured Trueperaceae bacterium | reverse complement strand
CGCCCGACGAACGGGGGCGCGCACCGGCCCGCCGTCGCGGTCGCGAAGGGGGGGATCGTTCGTGCCGCTCCGAGTCTACCGCGCCGCACGGGCGCGGAAGCGCGTGCGGCGCGGACCGCGCACGCCCCGGCACGCGAACGGCGCGCCGCGAATCGCGGCGCGCCGAACTCCGTCGCTCGCCCGAGGGGCTAGGCGAAACTGGTCTCGACGCCGCTCTCGATGCGGGTGCCGATCGGCTCCCCGGTCAGCAGCCGCTCGAGGTTCCCCTCGGCGAAGATGTCGAACACGGTGATCGGCAGCTCGCGGCCCATGCACAGGCTGATCGCCGTCGCGTCCATGACCTTGAGCCCCTGGTTGAGCACGTCCATGTACGACAGCGTCGCGTACTTGCGGGCCTCGGGGTTGGCGTTGGGGTCGTCGTCGTAGACGCCGTCGACCTTGTTCTTGGCCATCAGCACCAGGTCGGCGTCGATCTCGAGCGCGCGCAGGGCCGCGGCCGTGTCGGTGGTGAAGAAGGGGTTGCCCGTGCCGCCGCCGAAGATGACGATGCGCCCCTTCTCGAGGTGGCGCAGGGCGCGCCGGCGGATGTAGGGCTCGGCGATCTCCTGCATGGTGATCGCCGACTGCACCCGGGTGTGCACGCCGCGCTGTTCGAGCGCGTCCTGGAGCGCGACCGCGTTCATCACCGTGGCGAGCATGCCGACGTAGTCGGCGGTCGCCGGGTCCATCTCGCCGCCGTGCTCGGCACCGCGCCAGAAGTTCCCTGCGCCGACCACCACGGCAAGTTGAACGCCGCGGCTGTGCGCCGCGGCGATCTCTCGTGCCAGGGATGCGGTTGCGTCCGGCGACACGCCGAAGCCGCGTTCGCCGGCGAGGAACTCACCGGACAGCTTCAGCAGGACGCGGTTCACGTCAGTCCCCGATGCTGATGCGGTGGAAGCTGCCGATCTGGATGTTCTCGCCGATGGTGGCGACGGACTCCTTGATCAGCTCCTCGACCGTCTTGTCGTCGTCCTTGATGTACGGCTGCTCGAGCATGGCGACCTCGCCGTACCACTTGCCCAGGCGACCCTCGACCATCTTCTCGACGATGTTCTCGGGCTTGCCCTCGGCCAGCGCCTCCTTGCGGAGCGCGTCGCGCTCCTCGGCGACCTGGTCCTGCGGGAGATCGTCGCGGGAGACGACCTGCGGGTTCGCCATCGCGACGTGGATCGCGAGGTTGCGGGCGAGTTCCTGGAACTGTTCGTTGCGGGCGACGAAGTCGGTCTCGCAGTTGAGTTCGACCATCACGCCGATCTTGCCGTTGTGGTGGACGTAGGTCCCGATGAAGCCTTCCTTGGCTTCCCGGTCGGCCTTCTTCGCCGCTTTGGCGATGCCGCGCTCGCGGAGCAGGGCGGCGGCCTTCTCGATGTCGCCGTCGGTCTCTTCGAGCGTCTTCTTCACGTCCATCATGCCCGCGCCGGTCATGGTGCGGAGCTTCTTGATGTCCTCCATCGTCACTGCCATGGAAGCGTCCTCCTTCGGGCGGTCGCCGGCCGGGGGGCCGGCGCCGCGGGTTCGTCGAGCCGCGCGAGCGGCCGGAATTCAGTCGTCGCTGTCGTCGTCGTTCGCCTCGTCGTCGGCCGCTTCGGCCTCGGCGTCGTCGCTCTCGACGACGCTGGCGGCGGCCGGCGCGGCGCTGCCGGAGGCTTCGGCCGCCGGGCCCTTCTTGGCGGCCTCGACGCCCTTGGCGGCGGCTTCGGCGATGGCGCCTTCGCCCCGCTGGGCAGCCTGCTGGATCGTCGCCTCGGGCGAGGAGAGCGGGACCTCCATGGTCTGGCGGTCCGGCTGGTTGATCTCGTCGACCGGCTTGGGCTCGGTCTCGACCTGGACGTCCGCGCCGCCCTTCACTTCGATGATGACGTCGGCCATCTTCGAGGTGACGAGCTGGATCGAGCGGATCGCGTCGTCGTTGCCCGGAATGATGTAGTCGAGCACGTCGGGATCGCTGTCGGTATCGGCGAGGGCCACGACCGGGATGTCGAGCTTGTTCGCCTCGCGCACCGCGATCGATTCCTTGGTGGGGTCGACGATGAACAGCGCGTCGGGGAGCCGGTGCATGTCGCGGATGCCGCCGAGGTAGCGGGTCAGGCGCTGCAGCTCCTTGCCGAGATCGATCTGCTCCTTCTTGCCGTAGCGAAGGATCGACTCGTCGGCGAACATCTCTTCGAGCTCCTTGAGGCGCTCGACGCGGGTGCGGATCGTGCGGAAGTTGGTCAGCAGGCCGCCGAGCCAGCGCTCGTTGACGAAGGGCATGCCGCAGCGCTTCGCTTCGGCCATCAGGATCTCCTGCGCCTGCTTCTTGGTGCCGACGAAGAGGATCGTCCCGCCGCGCGCGGCGAGATCTTTGACGTACTCGAAGGTCTTCTCGCTCTCGACCAGCGTCTTCTGCAGATCGATGATGAAGATGCCGTTGCGCTCGGCGAAGATGTAGCGCTTCATCTTCGGGTTCCAGCGCTTGGTCTCGTGTCCGAAGTGGACACCGGCTTCGAGCAGTTGTTTCATGCCAAGGTACGACATGCGTGCCTCCCAGGGCGGGACGTTGGGCGTGGAGTTCTCGCCGTGTCGGGGCGGCGCACCGCGCGCCGCCGCCGCGGACTCGAGCATTGCGAAGTCCGAGACGAGTGGGGTGGGGTCGGCTGGGCGGACATCCCGCTGCCACCGAGCCAAACTCGAAAAGGATACCAGAATCGCTCCCCGCTCGGGGAGAGCGGGGAGACACGATGGGCTCGTTCGGATGGGCTGGACCGGGCGCGCGGCCGCCTCACGAAGGCGGCGCGGCGGACGAGGCTAGGGCAGGCGGTCGAGCGCCTGCTGCGCGTCCGCATAGGCGGGGTCGATCTCGAGCGCGCGCTCGAAGGCCCGGCGTGCTGCCGCCGCGTCGTCGGCGCCGCCGCGTTCGAGGTACGCCTGGCCGAGCCAGTAGTACGCCTCGGCGTCGTTCTCCGAGAGCAGGGCGCCTTGCTGCGCCCGCCGCACCGCGTCGTCGAGACGCCCCTGCTGCAGGTAGGCGCGCGACAGGTAGGTGAACAGCGCGGGCACGAGGATGGCGTTGTCGAGCGCCACGGCTTGCTCGAAGCGCGACACCGAGGCGTCGACGCGGCCGCACTCGAACAGCGTGATGGCGAGCTGCGAGATCGGGGAGAGCGATCCGGGGGCGAGCGCCACGGCCTGCGAGAGTTCGTATTCGGCGTTCTCGCAGTCGCCCTGGCGGAACAGGACGTTGCCGAGGTTGTTGTGCGGCGACGGGTTCGTCGGATCGAGCACGACCGCCCGGCGGAAGGCCTGGCGGGCCAGTTCGAGCTCGCCGAGGTCGCGGTAGGCGCGCCCCAGGTTGTCCTGGATCGTCGACCGCTCCGTGGCCGTGATCGAGCCGCCCGAAGCCTCGCTGACCGCGCGCTCGAAGGCGACGCGGGCCGAAGCGATGTCGCCGAGGCGGTACAGCAGCAGCCCCTTGGTGTTCAGCACCTTGGGATCGGTCGGCGCGAGCCGTTCGGCGGCGTCGACGAGGTCGAGCGCCTCCTCGAGCGAGCCGGCGTAGCGGGTGGGGTCGCTCTGGTACTGGTCGTTCAGGTTCAGCGCGAGCTGGACGTGGGCCCGAACGTTCTCGGGGTCGAGCGCCAGGGCATCC
>CBDUCW010000258.1:0-3679 GCA_965365745.1 uncultured Trueperaceae bacterium | reverse complement strand
CGCGCGCGGGCCCCGGCTTCGAAGCGGGCCGACAACGGGGCGTAGAGGACGCTCAGCGCACTGTCGGTGGTCGTGCCTCGAAGGACGGGGTCGGCTCCCCGCAGCACGGCGAGCGGGAGGATCGCGTTCGGCCACGCCATCGTGCCGGCCAGCGTCAGGGCCGTCCCCGCGGGGAACAGCAGCAGCGTGTCGAGCGCTCCCAGGCGCCGGATCAGGGTCGGCGTGACGAGCTGGACGGCGACCGCGGCGACCCCGGTCCACAGCGCGAAGCGACCGTAGAACACCCCGAGCGCGACGTCGTCCCCGCCGAAGTAGGCCTGCACGCCTTCGTAGAACCGGAACGCCGGCACGCTGACGAGCAGCGCCGCGAGCGCGGCCAGCGCGGCGAGCTGGATCACGAGGCGGCGGTCGCTGGCCGACCGCGCGGTCTCGGCCGCCTCGAGGCCGAGCGGCGCCCCCGGTCGTCTCGCCCCCCGTCCGGCCTCGCCGTGACGGCCGAGCGCCCAGGCGATCGCCGCGCAGCCGAGCAGCGACGCGACGAAGAGCCACAGCGCGTCGTACGGTCCCACCCACCGGACCGCGACCTCCACCAGCAGACCGGCAGGCACCGACGCCGCCAGCGCGGCGAGCGCCACGATCTCGACGTAGCCGCGGCGCCGGTACTGCCCCAGGTGCTGGCTGAAGAAGACCTGGAATTGCACGTAGGCCATCCGCCCGGCCGTGGTGACGAGCAGGAACAGCGCCCCGAGGGCGAGGAGCGCGTCCGGGCCGCTGCGCGCCAGGGCGATGCGCAGCCCGATCGCGGCGCCGGCGAGGGCCACCATCGACACCACCCCCATCGTCGCGGGCGACAACCGACGGCTGAGATCGCCGTAGACCGAGAACGTCAGCGCGACGCCGACGACCGGCAGCACGAAGAGCAGCGGCACGGCCGAGGCCGGCACGCCGCTGAGGAACAGCGCGCTCCCGAGCGCCGTGCCCAAGGCGGCCACACCGCCCATTCCGACGACGCCGTAGGCCGTGAGCAGGAGCAGCGCCCGCCGCTCGGCGCCCTGCGGCCACGCCCGATCCTCGAAGAATCGGCCCAGCGTGATCGTTCGGTTCACGGAGCCCCCGGCGCGCCGCGTGGAGCGTCGAGCAGCGCCTGCGCGTAGCTGCGCACGCCGGCATCGCGGTCGTGGGCGGCCTGCACGCGCACCAGGGGGCGCCAGTCGGAGGTGCGGAGCATGCGGGCGCAGGCGCGCACGGCCGATTGGCGGACCAGCGGGCTCGAGGCCGCCATGTGCGCCCGCACCGAAGCTTCGAAGGCGAGATCGCGACGGTCGCCGATCTCGTGGAGCGCGCAGGCCCGCAGCCACGGGTCGTTCGCCCCGAGTGCCTCGTGCAGCACGCCCGTCAGCGATATCGGCCGGTGGGCCTGCTCGGCGGCGAGCGCCAGCACTCGCCGCACGTCGCCCTCGAGCAACGGAAGCAGGCGCGACCGCTCGCGCCCTTCGAGGGCGACGTCGAACATCTCGATCCGCCCGGGCGACAGCGGTGCGAGGTCGTCGCGCTCGATGGCCGCCGCGGTCCACCCGCGTTCCGAGGCGGCGTCCCGCAAGTCGATGCGGGCGTCGCGCAGCGCGAGAACCCGCGCCAGGCGTGCGACCGAGGCCTGTACGCGCCGTTCGAGCGCCTCGGCGAGCAGCGGTCCCGCGTGGGAC
Organism: uncultured Trueperaceae bacterium; assembly: GCA_965365745.1. Taxonomy (GTDB): domain Bacteria; phylum Deinococcota; class Deinococci; order Deinococcales; family Trueperaceae; genus CBDUCW01. The sequence goes on along the minus strand of CBDUCW010000258.1, from coordinate 1,976 downwards.
TCGACGGCCGCGTGGTGGCCGAGCAGCGCGCGTTCGGCCCGGTCGGCTTCGATGGCGACGCGCCCGTGGAGGACCGACGGCTCGAGCCGCGCGTCGACGCCGAGGCTCGCGTACGCGCGCAGCGCGGCACCGCGAATCGCGTCGTCCTCGTGGTCGAGGATCCGCTCGAGCGGTGCGGCCGCTGCGGGTCCGGCGGCCCGAGCCACGGCGTAGGGAGCGAGGCGCCGGACGTCGTGCGGCGTCGTGGCGTCCTGGAGTGCAGCCTCGAGCGCAGGAACGGCCGCCGGGCCGATCGCCTCGAGGGCCTCGAGCGCGAGCGAGCGCAGATCGACGTCGACGAGCAGGGCGATCGTCGGAGCGCTCGCGTCGACGAGCGCGAGCTCGGAAACGGCACCGAGGGCCGCGCGACGGACGTCGGCGTGGTCGTCCTCGAGGCCCCGCACGATGCTGCGGTACGCGGTGCGCATGCCGGCCCGCCCCAGGAGGGCCATGCCGTCGGCACGATCGGCCGGCTCGCCGCTCGTCAGGAGCGCCTGCACGTGCGGCGCCACGGCGAGCAGGTCGTCGAGGTCGCCGCGCCCGAGCAGGCCCGCTGCGGCCGCCTGCCGCACGCCGGCGTCGGGATCGTCGAGCCGCGGCCGCAGGACCCCGGCGGCCGCGTCGGGGGCCAGCCGACCGATCGCATCGAGCGCCGCCGCTCGCACCCCCGGATCGTCGTCGTTCGCGAGCCGCTGGATCTCGCCCGCCGCATCCCGGGCACGCTCGGCGACGGCGACCTCGAGGGCGCGCTGACGAAGGGAGGGTTCGGGGTGCCGGAGCGCGCGCTGGAGATCGGCGCCCCAGCGGTCGAAGGGCACGGTTCGGAGGATCGACAGGGCGTGCGCCGCGCGCAGCGGATCGGGATCCGAGAGCATCTCGCGAAGACGTGCGATCAACCCGCGATCCAGACCGGGGACGGTTCCGAGCGTGGGCACGGCCCCGAACGGGCGGTCCGTCACGCGATCCCCGAGCGCGGCCAGGTAGCTCGTCTGCACGGTCGCGGTGAGCACGAGCGAGGCGATCGCGGCCGCGCACAGCGTCCAGATCCACCACGACGACGGGAGCCGGTCGCCTCCGAGCGCAAGCACCGCCCCCACGGATCCCATCGCGAGCGCGAACGTCCACTCGAAGCGCGCCCGCACACTGCCGAGCACCGATGCGGGAAGCGATTTGAACAGCAGCGAGAGGCCGGCGTCGGTGGTCGAGCGGCGCAGCACCCGATCGGCGCCGACGAGCGCGGCCGACGCGGCCGCGTTGCCGCCGGCCACGACGCCGACGCCCGTGGCGACGAGCGTCCCGAGCGGGAAGACGAGCAGCGTCGATCCGAGGCCGAGCCGGCGCAACGCCCACGGCGTCGCCAACTGCGCCCCGACGGCCAGCAGGCCGGCGATCACCGTGTAGCGCCCGTAGAAGACGGCCATCGCCACGGCGTCCGTGGTGAACACGTTCTGGATGACCGTGTAGTAGCGAGCAGCGGCGACGTTGACCAGCAGCGAAACGAGCACCGCGAATGCGAGCAGGTGCATCACCACGCGGCGCTGGTCGCGGCTCAGCGACGCCGGGCGCTGCACGGCTCGGGCCGGCTGCGCGGGGCGGCGCGCCCCGCGGCGCGACCGTCGGCGTCGCTCGACCCGTTCGTGCCGCTGCTGGAGGCTCCGGGCGACGGCGGCGCAGCCGAGGAGCGCGGCGACGAACAGCCAGAGCACGTCCGCGGGCGAAATCCAACGCACGAGCAGCTCGACGACCGCGCCCGCCACGGCCGTCGCGGCCATTCCTCCCACGGCGATCCGGCCCACGTGGCGCCGCTCCTCGCGTGCGTCGAGGTGCAGCCCCGCGAAGGTCCAGAACTGCATCATCACCAGTCGACCCGCGACGAACACGAGCAAGAACAGCAGCGCGAGCACGGCGGCCGAGCCGCCGTCGGTTTGCGCGATGGC
>CBDUCW010000257.1:0-3684 GCA_965365745.1 uncultured Trueperaceae bacterium | reverse complement strand
GGCCCTCGGTGGCCTTCGCCGCCAGTCCTCCGCCCTCTCGCGCGACCGTCGCGCAGGCGCCGTGGATCTGCTCCGTCCCCGAAAGGCGACCGTCCGCATCCGATCGACCCGACGGCGACCTCGACGTCGTGTTCGCCGTCGTGCGCACGGACGTCACCCTGGGCGCCCCGTTGCTCGAGCGAGCCGCGACGCTCGGCGTGTCGATCTGCCTCGATCCGGGCCTGTCCTGGGCGTTCAGCGTCCTCGACCCGACGAACCTGCGAATCCGGGTCGCCGCCGACCTCGATCTGGGATCCCGGGCGCTCTTCCTGGTGCACGAGCTGCGGCATCTCGACACCTTGGCTCGCGGCTACTGCCCGTCGGTCACCATGCCGCTCGGCGACGTCGACCGCTTGCTCCTCGCGAGCGAGGCCGACGCCCAGGCCGTGGCCGCGCTCTACGCGTGGCGCGCGCGCGAGGCGGGCTGGCCCGAGGCGTGGACCTCGCTGGAGGCGAACCCGCTGTACGCCGACATCGCCGCTGCGTTCGCACGGGCGCTGCGGGACGCCGGCGACGAGCTGGCAGCCACCCGTGCGGCCTTCGCGCAGTGGTACGCGAACGATGCGCGTGTCAAGCCGTACCACCTCGTCGCCCTGCAGCACCAGCTGCATGCCCAACGCGTTCTCGGAGCCCCCGACGCGGTCGAGCCGATCGAAGCCGGGTGGTTCGACGGCTTCTGCACGCTGCCCGACGGGACCGACTACGAGGGCGTGCCGCCGACCGACCCATGACGATCTCCGACCGCGGCGTGCCGATCGACGAGGAAGATCCCGCGGCCCGCGTCCGGCCGCGGCCGAGCCGACGGAGCGGCTAGCTCGCGCCTTCCTCCCCGGCGCCAGGGAACTCCGGCATCCGGGTCACGCGCAGCGCCTGGAGTCGATGCCGCTCGAGGTGCGCGATCGACACGAGCACGGCATCCTCGAGCGTGTACACGATGACCTCGGCGAATGGCGAGGTCACGACGACGCGTCGGTGATCGACGTCGGCCGCCGCCTCGATCTTGGCCAGGTGCGCGTCGACGTTCTGCACGAAGGCTTCGACCACGCTCGCCGGAAGGTCGCTCGCGCTCGGCTCGAACCGGCTCCGGGTCCGCGAGCGAGCGCGCGTGTCGGGCGCGGTCGCCCAGCGCAAGAGCGGGCCCAGGATGCGCGGCAGGCCCGGCACGCGCTCGAGCCACCTGTCGCGCTTCCGCCCCTCGGCCACGGCGTCGAAGATCGGCCAGTAGCTCTCGTTCGTGATCCGCAGATGATCCAGGCACTGCGCCACGCTCCACCGGTCGGGCGCGGGCTTCCAGTTCAGCTGGGCGGGGCTCAAGCGACCGAAGTCACGCAGCACGGCGCTCTGCGTGGCGCGCGCACGAGCGATCGCCGCGGGAAGGTAGCGATTCACGGTGCGATCCTCGCACGACGCTCCCTGCCCACGAGCGACGTCGTGCCGACCGGTTCCGGCCCGCGCGTCCGCGTCGCACCGACTCCGCGGATCATCGATCCGTCCCTTCGTACGTGAAGTCGTCCGGGAACGTCACCGCATCGCGCCACCAGCGCTCCGTCTCCGCTTCGGACGCCGAGGCGAGATCGAGCGGGTTCCAGATGAACGCTTGCTCCATCTGGTCTCCGAGCGCCCGCAGCCGTCGGCCGACACCGACCTGCTGCCGGCCCCACCGGTCCAGGGCCTCGTCGAGCGAATCGCCGTCGGCCAACGCCTCGAGCAGGGCCTCGACGTTCGTGAACCCCTTGAACACGCCCGATCCCGTGAAGGGGGGCGCGACGATGCCCGCATCCCCGATCAGGGCGACGCGCCCCACGTGGTAGGCGGGGACGTCGACCGTGTAGATGAGCTGCACGTACGTCGTCGGCGACTTCTCGATGACCTCGGCGTGGTAGCCGGGCACGTTCGCCGCCATGAAGTCCTTCAGTCGTCGCTCCTCGGCCGGGCGCATGCTGCCGGGCGGGAGCGTGCCGACGTGCGCCGTACCGTTGCGATCGACCATGAACGCGTCCAGGTCGGCCTCGGGCAGCGGAATGTAGGCCGCCCAGTTGAAGATGCGGCGGCCGGGAGCGGTTCGCCCTCGTTCGTCGGGCACGAAGTACATCACCAGGTTGCCGCCGTCGCGCGCGTAGGCGATCCGTGGCACCGCGCCCTCGAGCACGTCGCTCCGCTCCATCTCGCGCTCGGGAAGCAGGCCGCGCCACAGCAGGTAGCCGCGGTAGTCGACGTCGACGTCGGGAAACAGGAGTCGCCGCCCGAGCGAGCGGTACCCGTCGGCGAACAGCACGAGGTCGAAGCTCGCCTCGCTCCCGTCCGCGAACGCGATCGTCGCAGACGTCGCCTCGACGTCCTGGGCTACGCCGACCGCCTCGTGGCCCTGGTGATACGCGGCGTCGGGAACGCGCGAACGGAGCGTCTTCCAGAGGGCGCCCCAATGAAAGGCTGCGAGGTCGAGGGGCATCGTCCACGCGGTGGTCCCGTAGCGCTCGCGGTCGGGGGTGCGCACGACGAAGGGCATCGTCGTTCCGTTCAAGTGCGGGAAGTCGGCGTCGACCACGTCGCGCTCGATCATCGACCGGAGCACCGGGCCCGGCGTGCCGATGCCGCCCCCGCGGCCGACGAGGCCGCGCTTCGACCGTTCGAAGACGTGGACGTCGTGGCCCGCTCGCGACAGCAGGATCGCGGCCGAGCACCCCGCGATCGAACCTCCGACGATTCCGATGGACAGGTTCCGAATGGCATTTCCTCCCACGGCGAGGTCCCGGGTGGCGTCCGCCGTCCGCTCGTGCGCAAGGAAACGGAGGCGCCCGATGGATCCGTCCTGCACGGTGGGGCCCCGTGCAGAACGCGGTCGGTTGTCCGAACGTACACCGCCCGCCGCCCGCTGCGGACGCGCTGGGTGCGTTCGTTGCTTCCGCGGTCGCGCCGGGCGCGGCAGGCGACCGGCGTACGATCGGAGGGTCCAACCCAAAGGAGATGACCATGTCCCACGTGCTCTGCCTCGGAGGCTACGGCCAGTTCGGTCTTCCCACCGCCCAGATTCTCGCCGCCGACCCTGCGATCGATCGCGTGATCATCGCCGGTCGCGACCTCGCCAAGGCGCGATCCGCCGCCGCCGAGCTGGGCCCGAAGGCTTCGGCGCGGCTCGTCGACGCCGACGATCCCGACTCGCTCGCGTCCGCCATGGACGGCGTGCACGTGGTGATGAGCACCCTGTGGTCGGCCGACGGGCGCGCGGAGCGCGTGGCCCGAGCGGCGGTCGCCGCGGGGGCCCACTACTGCGACCTCAACAACGACGCGCAGGAGCCCTCGGTCGATGCGGAGGCGCGGGAGCGCGGCCTCACGCTGCTCACGCGAGCCGGGTTTAGTCCCGGGATCACGAACCTGATGGCCCGCACGCTCCTCGACGCGATCGAAGAGCCCTCGACGCTCGTTGCGATCCGCCACTGGACCCGGGTGCTCGACATCTGGACCGATCTGTTCGACGCCTACATCGAGCTCCCCGGGGGACGGACGCGCGGCCCGCTCGGTCGCGAACTCCACCCGACCCTGACGGCCGAACCCCGAGATCCGGAGCGCCTCGCCGCCGTCCTTCGCGACGCCTGCGCGGTTCCGTTCTGGGTGACGATCGCCGGGAACCCCGACCGCTGGATGTCC
>CBDUCW010000256.1:0-3685 GCA_965365745.1 uncultured Trueperaceae bacterium | reverse complement strand
GCTGCGGCGCTGGGAGCAGATCGAGCACGAACTCGAGGCTCGGAAGGCCTGAGCTCCGGAGGTTGTGCCGCAAGTGCAACGGGCCGGCACCCACGTCCGGCCGCGGCGCGCTCCCCCCGTATGATTGCGGTACCGACCGCCGCACGACGCCCGCCGCCCGCGCCACCCACAGCGCCACCGCCCGTCCCCACCGAAAGGTCCACCATGCAACGCGTCCGCTACCGCAGCTTCGACGGCACCTACTGGGGCGAGGTCGAGGGGGGCCGCGTCCACCAGCTCACCGGCATGCTCGGCTCGCGCTCCGGCCACACCGTGCTCCTGAGCGACGTCAACCTGCTGCCCCCCTGCGATCCCAAGATCATCGTCTGCGTGGGCAAGAACTACGCCAAGCACGTGGTCGAGATGGGCGGCAGCGGCGACGAGCTTCCGTCGGAGCCCGGGCTGTTCCTGAAGGGCCTCAACACGCTCCGCGGACCCGGCGATCCGATCCCCTATCCCTCCTGGACGAAGAACCTGCACTACGAGGGCGAACTCGCGGTGGTCATCTCGCGCACGCTCAAGGACGTCGAGCCCGAACAGGCGCGCGAGCACGTGCTCGGCTACACCTGCGCGATCGACGTCACCGCTCGCGACAAGCAGCGCGCCGACCTGCAGTGGACGCGCGGGAAGTCCGCCGACGGCTTCTGCCCGATCGGACCGTGGCTCGAGACCGATCTCGACCCCCACGACCAGTCGGTGCAGACGCGCCTCAACGGCGAGCTCAAGCAGGACGGGCACACCGGCGACCTGATCTTCGGAGTCGACGAGATCCTGAGCTACATCAGCCGCTTCATGACGCTAGAGCCGGGCGACGTCGTTCTCACCGGCACCCCCGACGGCGTCGGCCCGATGCAGATCGGCGACACGGTCGCGGTGACGATCGACGGCATCGGCACGCTCGAAGCGCTCGTCGAAGAGGCGTGACCGCGCGCGACCACGGGGGAGACGCCGGGACGCCCCGGGGCGCGGAGAACCCTGGCGCGGAGCCTGCATCGGACGCGACGCCGCGGGCCCGCGATCTCGGCGGGGGCGTGACGATCCTCGACACCTTCCACGAAGGGCGGGCGGGAACGGTGGGCGTGTACCTCGTCGACCTCCCCGACGGGGGCGTGCTCATGGTCGAGACGGGGCCGGCCGCGACGCTGGGCCCCCTCGAACAGGCGTTCGAGGCGGCCGGCCGCGACCTCGCCGACGTGCGCGCGATCCTCGTCACCCACATCCACCTCGACCACGCCGGCGCCGCCGGCGACCTGGTGGCACGCACCGGGGCGCCGCTCTGGGTGCATCCGCAGGGCGCGCCCCACCTGATCGACCCGAGCCGGCTCATGCGATCGGCCCGGCGGGTGTTCGGCCCGCAGCTCGACCGCGACTACGGCGAGCTGCGGGCCGTTCCGGCCGACCGGGTGCGCGAGCTCGGCGACGACGTCGAGATCGAGGTGGGCGGCCTGTCGCTGCACGTCCTCCACACGCCCGGGCACGCCGGTCACCACGTGGCCGCGCAGCTGCCGGACGGCTCGTTGTTCACCGGCGACGCGGCGGCGGTGCGCTTCGCCGGCAGCACCGTGATCCGCCCGGCGCTGCCGCCACCCGAGGTCGATCTCGACGCGTGGGAGACCACCGTCCGCCGCATGCGCGCGCTCGAGCCGCGTCGCCTCCTGCTCACCCACTTCGGTCCCGTCGAGGGCCCGGAGGCCGCCGACGCGCACCTCGCAGCGATCCCCGCGCGCAACCGGCGGTGGGCCGACGCGGCGCTCGAAGGGCTGCGGGCCGGCGACGACGTCGAGGACCTGGCGCACCGCATGGCGGCGCTCGCCGAGCGGGAGCTCGACGCCGACGGCGCGCCGGAGCGCGTGCGCGCCCGGCACCGGGCCACCTCCAACGCCGGCATGACGGCGGCCGGCCTCCACCGCTACTGGACGCGGGAGCACCCCGAGGCCCTCGCCGGCGCCGATGGACGGTAGCGTCCGAACCCGACGGTAGACTGCCGCCATGCCTCGCTTTCCTCTCTCGCGACCGGCGCGCATCGGCGTCTTCGCCTCGGGCAACGGGAGCAATTTCCAGGCCCTGCTCGACGCGTTTCCGCCCCCTTCGGCCGGCGCCGGCGACGGGCTCGGGTCGGTCGTGGTGCTCGTCAGCGACAAGGCCGGTGCCCACGCGCTCGAGCGCGCCCGGCGGGCCCGGGTGCCGGCCGTGCACGCCGCCTGGCCGCGGCCCTCGGGCCGCGCGGTCTTCGAGGCCGCGGCGCAGGCGGCGCTCGAGGCGCACCAGGTCGATCTCGTGTGCCTCGCCGGGTTCATGCGGATCCTGTCGCCCGCCTTCGTGGGGCGCTGGCGCGGGCGCATCCTCAACATCCATCCGAGCCTGCTGCCCGCCTTCCCGGGCCTCCACGCGCAGCGGCAGGCGATCGACGCCGGCGCGACCGAGAGCGGGTGCACCGTGCACTTCGTCGACGAGGGGATCGACACCGGGGCGCCGATCGTGCAGCGCCGGGTCCCGGTGCTCCCCGGCGACGACGAGGCCGCCCTCGCCGACCGGATCCGGGCCGAGGAACACCGCGCCTACGCCGCGGCGGTGCGTTCGGTGTTGCGCGGCGACGCGGCTCCGAAGGGCGGCGAGCGCGAGGGGCGCGCCCTGCAGGCGCCGGAAGCCGGGGTGTCGACGTGACGACGATCATCGATCGGGACGCGCCGGAGGCGGCGCGGTGACCGGCTTCGGGAGGGGCGGCGTCGCATGAAGGTTCTGGTCATCGGATCGGGCGGGCGCGAGCACGCGTTGGCGTGGAGCCTCGCGAAGTCTCCCAGCGTCAGCGAGGTGCTCGCTGCGCCCGGCAACGCCGGGATCGCCGAGATCGCGCGCTGCGTCCCGGCGACCGATCTCGACGCGCAGATCGCGCTCGCGCGCGACGAGGGGGTCGACCTCGTCGTCGTCGGGCCCGAGGTCCCGCTCGCGGCCGGCATCGCCGATCGGCTGCGCGACGCCGGCATCGCCACGTTCGGTCCGGGCGCGGCCGGGGCTCGTCTCGAGGCGTCCAAGAGCTACGCGAAGGACTTCATGCGGCGCCACGGGGTGCCGACGGCCGACGCCGTCGTGGCCACCGACCTCGCGTCGGCGCGTGCCGCGCTCGCGCGGCAGGGTGCGCCGATCGTGGTGAAGGACGCCCACCTCGCCGCGGGGAAGGGCGTCACCGTGGCCGAGACGCGCGCCGAGGCCGAGGCGGCGCTCGAGGCGGTCTTCGGCCGCGACGGCGCCGAGGTCGTGCTCGAGGAGAAGCTCGTCGGGCAGGAGCTCAGCCTGCTGGTGGTCACCGACGGCGACGCCTACGTGACGCTTCCGCTCGCCCAGGACTACAAACAGGCGCAGGAGGGCGACACGGGGCCCATGACCGGCGGCATGGGCACGGTCGCGCCCGTGCGTCTGCTGAGCAGCGACGAGCGGCGCGACGTCGAGGCGCGGATCGTCGAACCCACCCTGGCGGGGCTGCGAGCCGACTTCCACTCCTTCGCGGGCTCGCTGGAGATGGCCCGGGCGCTCATCGCGCGCGGCTTCTATCTCGGCGTCACCGGGATGGTGACCACCGTAGTAGTCGATCGTCACCCCGTTGGTGACGACGTACTCGAGCCCCAGCTCGGGGTCGGCGGCCAGCGGC
>CBDUCW010000255.1:0-3753 GCA_965365745.1 uncultured Trueperaceae bacterium | reverse complement strand
GCATCGCGCAGGCCGTCGAGACGCCTCCGACCCTAACGCGCGAAGAACGCATCCAGGTCGTAGTCGGTCAACTGGTAGCCGCCCCCGAGCGATGCCATGGCGGCGTGCCGGATGTTGTCGTGATCGCGGTCGATGGCGATGGCGATCGCCGACTCGAGCTCGCGGACGGCGTCGCCGAAGCGGTGCGCTTCGACGGCCGCGCCACCGGCCGCGGCGTGGACGTCCGCGAGCAGTTCGGGGATACCGAGCTCGAGGGCCAGAGCACGACTCCGCTCGATGTGCGCGAAGCCGTCGTCGTCGCTCGCGTCGAGCAGGGCCCCCCCGACGGCGTTGTGCGCGTTCGCGAGCATGGCGCGTTCGCCGAGCGAACGGCACATCTCGATCGAACGAGATCCGACTGCGACCGCGCCCGACGTGTCGCCGGCCGACCGGCGCAGCACGGCCGCATACCAGTAGGCGCGGGCCAACTCGAGGCTCGGCCCCATGGGTTCCAGGACGCGGATCGCCTCGTCGTTCGCGGCTTCGGCATCGGCGTCGCGACCCAGCCCGTGCTCGGCCTGCGCGAGCAACGACAGCCCGAGTCCCACGCGGGCTGGACGGTCGAGCCGACGCCAGATCTCCACGGCCCGGCGCCGGAGCTCCGCGCCCTGCTCGAATGCGTCGCCGATCGTGCACTCGGTGGCGTAGGCGTCGAGCAGCTCGGCCTGGCGTTGGTCGGGAAGGCGGCTCAGGTACGGCAGCACCCGGGCGTACTGGGCGCGGGCTTCGCGGTGGGCTCGCAGTCCGGCGGCTCGGGCCGCCGCCGCGGGCGCGAATCGGAGGACGGCGTCTCCGTCTCCGGCCTCGGCTGCGTGGTGCGCCAGGACCGATGCATCTTCGTGATCCGAGCCCGCCGCTTCGAGTTGGTCGAGCACGCGCCGGTGAAGCTCGACGCGGTGCGGTCCCGACAGGCTGTCGTACAGCGCGTCGCGCACCAACGCGTGGCGAAACGCCACCCGCGTTCCGGCGGTCAGGAGCATGCCGGAGTCGAGCAGCGCCTCGAGATCGTCGGGCGTCGCCCCGAGGGCCGTCAGCTCGCCCGGGTCGACCTCGTGGCCCAGCACGCAGGCGAGGTCCAGGACGTGCCGGGCCCGATCGGGGAGGCGCGATGCGCGCGCTGCGACGGCGTCGCGCACCGTCGACGGGACGTCCGACCCGCCGGTCGCGAGCACTTCGGTGACGAAGAACGGATTGCCGCCGGTGGCGCGGTACAGGTCGTCGGCGTCGACGTTCACGTCGAGGTCGAGCGCGAGGCTCGCGACGGCATCTCGGCTGAGAGCGGGTACCGACATTCGATGCACGGCGCTCGACGTCGCGAGATCGCCGAGCACCGCCCGCAGCGGGTGCCGCGAGCGGACCTCGTCGCTCCGGTACGTGACGATCAGAAGCATCGGCATCGAGGCGATTCGGCGTCCGAGGAATCGCAGCAGGTCGAGCGTCGCATCGTCGGCCCAGTGCGCGTCATGGATCACGGCCACCGTCGGTTGCCGTGTGCGTGCGGAGGCGACGAAGGCATCGAAGATCCGATCTCGGTCCTCCGAGACCAGGGCATCCCCGAACGGTGCCCCGAGGGCCCAGCGCATGTCGAACAAGGGGCCGAGCGGACGCGGCGTCGACAGGGCGTCGCACGCGCCCTGGAGCGTTCGCGCATCGTCGCCGAGGCTGGTGCAGAAGCGCTCCACCAACGCCGTCTTTCCGATGCCGGCCTCTCCGCCGACGAGCACGAGTCGCCCCACCCCGGCCCGTGCGGCGGCCAGGTGCGCGTGGAGCGCCTCGAGGAGCGGCGCCCGCTCGAGAAGTTCGCGGTCGGGTTCGATGCCGAGAGGATAGCCCCCGGCTTGCGCACGAGGGGCTCGAGAGAGGTCCTTCGCCGGCGCCCCGGACGGAGCGAACGAGCTATGCAGGTCCACCGAGCACGGCGAGCATCGTGAGCACGCCCCCGAGCACGTTCACCGTCGCGTGCACGGCGATGCCGAGGCGCACGTCGCGGGTTCGCCAGACGAGGTAGGCGAGCGGCAGGATCGCGAGGAAGATCGTCGGGTAGTTCCAGGGCTGCCACAGGTGGTAGACGGTGAACAGACCGTGCCCGATCAACGGCGCCCAGACGCCGAAGCGCCCGAGGCGGGGCTGCAGGTAGCCGCGGAAGTACAGCTCTTCGATCCAGGGCAGCACCAGGCCGTCGAGCGGCAGGCGCAGGACGAACAGCGCGATCAGCATGCCGCGCGGGAAGGCGCGCAGGGCCTCGAGGTCGGTGTAGATGTACCAGTCGGGCAGCCACGCGAAGGCGCGCTCGAGCAGCCATCCGTCCAACGGCTGGGTGGCCCCGAAGAGGACGAACGCGACGACGACGGTTCCAACGACCCACGCGATGGCGCGCCCGGTCGGCGTGCGCCGCCGTGCGACGACGACGCCCTCGAGCGACCAGCGGCCGTTGATGCGGCGGCCCAGGCGGAGCAGGTGGCCGAGTTCGAACACGACGAGCACGAGCGTCGCCGCGATGAGCAGGGCGAACAGCGCGGGGGCGCCGACGCCGATCGCCAGCGGGGCGAGCACGAGGTATGCGGCCAGGATCGCGACCCCGGGGAGCAGGTGCAGGGCGGCGGCGGTGCCGATGCCGAGTTCCGGCGCGGCGGTGCTCGGCGTCGACGTTGGGCGGGTGCGGGCATTCGGACGGACTGTCGTGGCGTCGGTCATGGTCTGCCTCCTCGCGCGCGGTTCCTGCGCGGTCGACTCCAGGGTGCGGGCTATCCTTGTGGAGGTGGAAGGCCACGATTCCAGCAGCTTCCGGACCGTGCGCGACGCGAAGGCGGCGGCCGTGCTGGCCGATCTCGAGCGGGTTCGGGCGCTCGTTCCCTTCCTCGGTCGGGAGCGGTCGGTTTCGGACGTCGCCGACGAGCTCGGGCTGCCCGTCGACGCGACCTACTACCGGGTGCGGCGTCTGGTCGACCTCGGGCTGCTCGAGCGATCGCGGACCGTGCCGCGCAAGGGGCGCGCGCTCAAGCTGTACCGGGCGACCGCCGATCGCTTCTTCGTGCCGCTCGATGCGCTGCCCGAGCAGACCGCCGAGGAGTTCCTGACCGGCGCCGACGCGCCGACGCGTGCGCGCATGGCGCGAAGCGTCGCCAGGGTCCTGCGCGAGCTTCCGTTTCCCCTGCAGATGGGGCTCCACGTGAGCGCCGCGCCGGACGGGCGACCCAGCATCGGCCTCGGCCCCGCGGAGCCGGGGTGGACGCCGGGGTCCCGGCGATCTTGAGCAGCTGGATGCCCCTCGAGCTCAGCTACGAGGACGCCAAGACGCTCCAACGCGAGTTGTTCGAGCTGATCGGACGGTACGCGGGCAGGGAAGGCCCCGACACGTACCTGCTGGGGCTCCAGCTCGCGCCGGTGGACGACGCCTAGGCGGGGGAGCCTGCGCGCGGAGGGCCGGGTCGGGGATGCCGGATGTCCCCTATACTGCCCCTCGAAGCGGAAGGAGCCGGGCCATGGAGGAGATGGATGTCGTCGTCGTTGGAGGCGGGATCGCCGGCGCCTCGTTGGCGCTCGTGCTCGCACGTGCAGGGTTCGACGTGTGCGTGCTCGAGAAGACTCGAATGTTCCGCGACGAGAATCGCGGCGAACTGATGTGGCCGTGGGGGGTTCGCGAGGCCAAGGAGATCGGCGTGTTCGACGTCCTGCGAGACGCGGGTGGCCACGTCGTGCCGTGGGTCCGTGACT
>CBDUCW010000254.1:0-3764 GCA_965365745.1 uncultured Trueperaceae bacterium | reverse complement strand
CGATCCGCGGGTGGGCGCACACGCATTTCGAAAAGGCATCGCAGGCGGCGTAGCCGCGCTGCGCTCCAGCTGCTGCAGCACAGCTCGCCCGTGCCGACGACGGGGGACGATCGACCTCCAACGACCAGCGACCAAGGGCCGCTGCGACTAGGAGTCGGAGTTCGCGGTGGCGTGCGAGAGCTGCGACTCGAGTTCGGACACGCGCTTGCGGAGCGCACGGTTCTCTTCCTGCAGCGCTTGCACGCGGCGCTGGAGGGATCGCGGCTCGTCGTTGTCGACGACCATTTGGCCGCGTTCCATCTGTTCGATCGTCTGTTCGAGGATCTGCGTCGTGTGCACCGGGCGCTGCGTGCCCGACTGCGTCTGGTACGGACGCTCGCCCTCGATCAGACGCTTGGCCCGCTCGCGGAGGTTCTTGTCGCCGAGGGGGCGTTGCAGGAGCAGGTCGGCACGAACGTCGCGCGCGATGGCGCGGACCCGATCCGGGATTCCGAGGTCGCGGGTCGACGGGGCGACGAGGATCACCGGGGTGTTGGACAAGCGCGACACGCTCTTCATGCGCGAGCAGATCGCCGAACCGTCGAGATCGTCGAGGTCCATCGCCAAAATCGCGAGCTCGGGCGTGTTCTTCTTGAGGAACTCCAGCGCCGCGCGGCCCGTCTCGACCGTTTCGACCTCGAAGCCGTCGATCGTGAAGAGCATGTCGACCATCTTGTGCTGCGTTGGATTCGGGTCGGCAAACAGAATGGTAGGGCGGCTCATCTCCGCGTCAAGGTAGCACGACGGGTTTTTGGGTTCCGGGCGAATTCCACGAATGGCATCGAAGTCGCCGACAGCGCCGACATGGCCGGTACCCCGGACGATCGCGAGCGGCCGGACCGACTCCGGGCGCTCCCGCCGATTCGGCGGGCCTGCGGACTCGCTGGGGCGGTCGGCGCGCGGCATGCGGCGATCCTAGGTTCGCGCGCGGGGCGGAACCCCGGTGTGGGCGAGAATTCTGGCGCCGCGCTGGATCGCTGCCGCGGTCGAACGCGCAGAGCGGTGTGCCGACCCTGCCGGCGGCGCACGTCGCGCCAGTCGAGACGCTCGGGGGCGAGCGGCCTGCGGCCACCGGTTGTCGTGTCGGAGTCCTAGTCGTGGATCGGCAGGTTGGCGACCATCACCATGCGATCGCCGCGCTGCTCGAGCTTCACGTCGTAGTCGGCCTCGTCGGCCGGGAAGTACTTCCCGATGACGTCGAGGAGCTCCGACTTGAGCTCTTCCATCTTGCCGGGCGTCAGCTTGGCCCGGTCGTAGGAAAGCACCAGCTTGAGGCGCTCCTTGAGGTGATCCTTGCTCTTGCCGCGACGGAACCAGCCGAACACGTCAGCTTCCTCCGAACAGCCGCCGCAGGCCCGAGAAGAAGCCGTTCTGCGGCTCGAGGATCGCGTAGGGGACCTCTTCACCCCGCAAGCGCAGCGCCACGTCGCGGAAGGCGTTTCCGGCACCGGCCCGGGCACCCTCTTCGAGCGCCGCGGGGGTGCCGATGTTCGTCGACACGAGGATCTTCTCGTCCTCGGGGATGATCCCGATCAACTGCACGCCGAGGATCTCGAGCACGTCGTCCACCTCGAGCATGTCGCCCCGCTTGACCATGTCGGCGCGGAGCCGGTTGACGATCAGCTTGACCTCCTGGATCTCGCCGGCTTCGAGCAGCCCGATGATTCGGTCGGCATCGCGGACGCTCGACACCTCGGGGTTCACGACGACGAGCGCCCCTTCGGCCGCGCTGGCCGCGGTCTGGAAGCCCGACTCGATGCCTGCGGGGCTGTCGATGATCACGCGGTCGAAGCCTTCCTCCTCGAGCAAGGCCTTCACGGTTTCCTTCATCCGCTCGGGGTGGAGGGAGCTCTTGTCCTTGGTCTGCGAGGCCGCCAGGAGGTGCAGCGTGTCGACCCGCTTGTCGCGGATCACGGCCTGGCGCAGCTTGCAGCGCCCCTCGAACACGTCGATGAGGTCGTAGACGACGCGCCCCTCGAGGCCCATCACGACGTCGAGATTGCGCAGACCGACGTCGGTGTCGATCACCACGACCCGCTCGCCGAGCTTGGCGAGCGCAGCCCCGACGTTGGCCGTGGTCGTCGTCTTGCCGACGCCGCCCTTGCCCGACGTCACCACGATGGATCTTGCGTTCACGGTTTCTTGCCTCCCAGGCGGTGGTACCGGCGAAGCCTCCTACGAGGTTCGCGTCGTGTTGGGAACTCGGTAGCGTGCGTCCGCGACGCGCGTCGCACGTCGTGCGTCCGTGCGTTCGACGCGTGCGCCGCAGGGGCGGGGCAGGTCGAACGAGGGTCGGTTGAGCGGATTCGAGAGACGGTCCCGACACGTGCGCCAGACGCGCGGCACTATACCAGCGGTGGCGGCGTCGGAACGCGCGCGTCGGGCCTCCGGGACATCGGCCCACGCCGTCAGCCCGAGAGCTCTGATCGAGCTCGGGAGCTCTTCGGCCGCCCCCTGCCTCGAAAGCGTCCGACTACGCAGCCGTGGACGAGTTCACGACGTGCCGGAGGGTCGAGGCGCTACGATGCGCCGACGGCGCAGACGCATTGCGCAGCTCGCCTGAGACGCCGGAGCGACACCGGAACCCGGGGTTCGTCGCCAGTTGCGAACGCCGATTCCACGTCTCGAACCCGAACTCGTCTCGCTCCCGGAAGGAACGAAGCCATGAACTCGATCGTTCGTCGTGCAAAGCTCGCGCTTTTGGCGCTCGCAACCGCCCTGCTGCTCGCGGGGTGTCAGTACTTCAATCTCGTGACGTTTTCGGTCACGGTCGTAGGGGGCGAGTACGGCGACGTGTTCGTCGGCTCTGAAGAGGTGGTGACCGTCGCCGGCGAAGGCGCAGGGACCGTGAGCGTGCAGAACTCGGACGACGAGACGTCGACGACAGCCGAGTTCACGTACTTCAACGGCTACCCGGCCGAAGTCACCCTCGTGGCCACGCCTTCGGGCGAGTCCACGTTCGCCGAGTGGTCGGGCGACTGCACGGGAACGGATGCGACGTGCACGTTGGCGACCGACGGCGACAAGAGCGTCACCGCGACGTTCGACCCGCCTCCGCCAGAACCGGATCCCGAGCCCTAGCCAGCGCCGATCTGGAGCTCGTCACCTCGCTGCCTGGCCTTGGGTCCCTCGGGGAGGGAGCCCGAGGCCCTTCACGTGGAGGACGACTCACGATCTGGGACGACGCGAGCGACCGTGTCACCCAACCGGCGTCAGATTCGCGTACTTCACCAGCAACCGCTTCGCCCCCGCCGAGTCGAACACCACGGTCACCTCGGCCTTGGCGCCCTCGCCGGTCACCCCGACGACCGTGCCCTTCCCGAACTTCGGATGCTCGACCTTCTCGCCGCCGCGGTAGTGGGTCATCCCTCCGCCGCCTGTGTTCGACGGGACGGGCGGCGGCGACCAGCTCGAGCGTGAGAACTTGCTCAGCTTGCGCGGATCGTCGAGCGTCTGTCCGAGCACGTCGATCTCGGTGAGCATCCCGTTGGGGACGTCCTCGAGGAATCGGCTCGGCCGCGTCACTTCGGTGCGCCCGAAGGTCATGCGGGACTCGCAGTGCACCAGGTACAGCTCCTCCTGCGCGCGGGTGACGCCCACGTAGAGCAGGCGGCGCTCCTCCTCGATCTCCGCGAGGCTGCCCGTGGAGCTGCGGTGGGGGAGGAGGTTCTCTTCCATGCCCACGAGGAACACCACGGGGAACTCTAGCCCCTTGGCGTTGTGCA
>CBDUCW010000253.1:0-3782 GCA_965365745.1 uncultured Trueperaceae bacterium | reverse complement strand
CGCGCCGCCGCGACCGCGCGCGCCGCCCGCCGGATCGGCAGATAGCCGGTGCAGCGGCACAGGTTTCCCTCGATCGCGGCTTCGACGGCCTCGTCGGTCGTCGGCTCGCGGGGATCGGCACGCTCGCCCGCGGGACCGCCGTGGGCGCCGCGGTCGACGAGCGCGCCCGTCTCGTGCGCGACCCACAGGCTCATCACGAAGCCGGGCGTGCAGTAGCCGCACTGCGATCCGCCGTGCTCGACCAGCGCCTGCTGGACCGGATGCAGCGTTCCGTCGCTGGACGCCAGCCCCTCGACGGTGCGGATCTCACGGCCGTCGCAGGCGAGCGCCGGCAGGAGGCAGCTGTTGACCGCGGTCCACGGACCCGGTCCGTCGTCGCTCCGTTCGCGCACCGCCACCGTGCAGGCGCCGCAATCGCCCTCGGCGCAGCCCTCCTTCGTGCCCGTGCGGCCGAGCTCGCGAAGCCAATGCAGCAGGCTTCGGTGCAGCGGGACCCCATCGAGCGCGTGCAGGCGACCGTCGACGCGCACCCCGGCGGGTTCGCGCGGCTCTGCGCTGTGTTCGTCGTGCGCCGAAACGTCGCGCATGGAGGGTCCCTTCACCGCCGCCCGGCAATGGCGTTCATTGTGCCCCAGCGGGCGCATGGAGTTCCAGGTGCGCTGCAAGCGCAGTCGCGGAGACGGCGCTCAGCGGCTCGCCAGCTCGGCCATGGTGCGCGCGAGCACGCGCACCCCGGCCGCGATGTCGGCCGGGGCCGCGTACTCGTCGGGGCGGTGCGAAACGCCGTCGCGGCAGGGGATGAAGATCATCCCCGTCGGGCACACCTGCGCCATGAAGAGCGCGTCGTGGTAGGCCCGCGAGACCATCCGCCGGTGCGGGAGGCGCTCCGCTGCGGCGGCCGCGGCGACGGCCTCGACGACGTCGGCGGCACAGGTGGCCGGTGGGTCGGCGTTCACCGTTCGCAGATCGAGCTCGAGCGATCCCCGCTGGGCGATCGCGTGCGCGGCGCTGCCGATCGCCGCGAGCACCCGGTCGCGCCGCGCCCCGTCGATGTCGCGGCAATCGACGCTCAGCCGTACCCGGCGTGGGATCGAGTTGACGGCGCCGGGGTGGACCTCGAGGCGTCCCACGGTCGCGACCGTGTCGTCGCTGCCGCTCTCGCGGGCGGCCGCGTCGACCCGTTGCACGAGCTCGGCGGCGCCGACCAGCGGATCGCGTCGGTCGCGCATCTGCACCGCCCCGGCGTGGCCGCCGGGGCCGCGCACCTCGATCTCCAGGGTGGCGGGAGCGGCGATGGCCTCGACGACCCCGATCGTCGCCCCGGCCGCTCCCAGCAGCGGCCCTTGCTCGATGTGCAGCTCCACGAAGGCGCGGTAGTGCCCGGCCTCCAGGCGGACGGCGCCGAGGTCGCCCGCGTGGCCCGCGGCGCGCGCCGCCTCCGGCAGCGTCGTGCCCGTCGCGTCGCGCAGCGCCCGGAGGTCGTCGGGCGCGAGCCGGCCGGCCATCGCCCGCGAGCCGAAGCAGCCGAGCCCGAAGCGGGTCGGCTCTTCGCTGGTGAAGACGACGAGCTCGAGGCTGCGCTGCGGCTCGAAGCCCGCCTCCTTGAGCGTTCGGATCGCCTCGAGGCCGCCGAGCACGCCGACCGTCCCGTCGTAGGCGCCGGCGTGGGGGATGGCGTCGATGTGCGAGCCGGTGGCGACCGCGGGCGCCTCGGGGTCGCGCCCGGGCCACCGTGCGTACATCGTGCCGATCGCGTCCTCGCGGAGCTCGAGGCCGACGGCGGCGATGCGCTCGCGGAGCCACGCGCGCGCCCTCCGGTCGGCGTCGGAGTACACCACGCGCGTGACCGAGGGCGGGGGGTCGTCCGAGAATGACGCGAGCTCGCCGAGCTGGGCGGCGAGCCGGTCGCCGTCGGGGGCAACCGTCGTCACGAAGCGCGCTCCGGCCCATCGGACAGGGCCGGGCGGTGGACGTCCTTGTAGAGGAGGTAGCGCGCGGGGGTGGCGCCGAGCGCGCCGAACCACTGCGGGCAGTGCGGCCCCATCCAGATCGCGTCGCCCCGCGCGACCGGGTACCAGGCGTCCTCGAGGCGGTAGATCCCGCCGCCGTCGAGCATGTACAGGCCGTGCTCGTTGACGTGCGTCTCGACCAGCGGGAGCGCCGCGCCGGGATCGAACTCCATGATGTTCACGGCCATGTCGAAGCTCGGATCGTCCGGCAGCAGGGTGCGGACGCGCAGCCGCTCGTTCCCCTCGAAGGGCGCGACCGGGGCTCGGGACGCCGCGCCGGCGACGAAGCGGGGCGCGTCGGCCACGTCGGAGGCGCCGGGCGCGCGGTAGCGCGCTTCGAACAGCACCGCGCGCAGCGGGCCGCGCCCGGCCATGCGGTGGGCCGATCCCGGCGGCAGGAAGGCGAACTCGCCCGCGCCGAGCGTCGCCTCGCCGCGGCCGTCGGCCACGGCGTCGAGCTCGCCCTCGAGCACGTAGACGAAGCGCTCGATCGCGCTCGCCGGCAGGTCTGCCGCGGGCCCGGCGGCGGCGCCCTCGAGCGGGGACACCAGGGTCATCGCGAAGGCCGCGCCGCCGCCCAGGGCGAGCGCGGGGGCGATCAGCACGACGCCGGCGGTGCCCTGCCAGCCGGGCAGCGGTGCGGGGACGAAGCCGTCGGGTGCGAGCAGCGCGTGGCGCGCACGCACTGCGCTGCGGGTGTCGCCGGGTCGGGGGAGTCGCTTCGGGAACATCGTGCCTCCGGGGGTGGACGCTGTCGGGACCGCGCCACTCTAGCAGGCGCGATCTCCGGGGCCGCAGCCGCGTCGGCGCCGGCCGTGCGCCTAGCGCGGTGCGGGCTGCAGCATGCGCCCAGGGCGGGCGTCGGCGACCGGCGATCCGTCGACGGCGAGCGTCTCGCCGCGCCGCAGCGTGCGGCGAACGCGCCCCGTGAAGGCGCGCCCGACGTAGGGGCTGATCGGCCAGCGCTGGGCGAGGTCGTCGGCGGCGAGCGTCCACCGTTCGCGGGGATCGACGATCGCGAGGTCGGCGTCGTTCCCGACGGCGATCGCCCCCTTGCCCTCGAGGCGGAGGCGTCGCGCGGGGGCGGCGGCCGCGACCTCGGCGATGCGCTCGAGCCCGACGCGGCCCTCGGCCGCGGCGTCGAGGAGGACGGCCAAGGTGCTCTGCACGCCCGCGACGCCGCCCCAGGCGTCGGCGAAGGCCACCTCCTTGCGCTCGGGGGGCGCCGGCGAGTGGTCGGAGCCCACGGTGTCGATGCGTCCGTCCCGGAGCAGACGCCACAGGCCGTCGCGGTCGGCGTCGCTTCGCACCGGGGGCGCGCACTTGAGGGCCGTCCCCACCCGATCGAGGTCGGCCGTCGTGAAGGTCAGGTAGTGGGGACACGTCTCGCAGCTGGCGTCGACGCCGCGGACGCGCGCCGCCTCGACGAGCTCGACGCTGCGCGGGCTCGACAGGTGCACGAGGTGGACGCGGCAGCCGGTCTCCTCGGCGAGCAGCAGCGTCCGGGCCACGGCCTCGTGCTCGGCGACCGGCGGCCGGCCGCGCGCGAAGGCCTCCGCCGCGCCGATCGCCCCCCCGGCCGCGAGCACCGAGGCCGCCTCGGCGGCGCCGCGCACGATGGCGTCGTTCTCGGCATGCACGGCCACGAGCAGGTCGTGCTCGGCCGCGAGCAACATGCCGCGCCAGAGCGCGGCGTGGTGGACGCCCGACGCATCCGTCCACCACCCTACCTGCACATCGCCATGTACGCCTGCGGCGAGCGCGTGTTCGAGC
>CBDUCW010000252.1:0-3795 GCA_965365745.1 uncultured Trueperaceae bacterium | reverse complement strand
ATGCGTTCGCGGCGCTGCTGGAACACCGCCGCCATCGCCTCGGGAACATCCTGTGATCCGTTGAGCGCCTCGACGACGGCCCACTGGTTGGGGTGCGCCGGGCAGGAATCGGTGTTGGTGACCCAGCGCGTGAACGCGGGGGCGAGCGCCCTGTTCACCCAACCCTTCTTCGACGTTCGCCTGATGGAGATCTGGGCCGAGCAGCTCGCGGGCATCCCCGTCTACTGGGGCGTGACGTCGGTGACCAGCGCGAAGAGCGCCCGCTACTGGCGCTCGCGCAACCGCGCCGTGCTCCCCGCCGACTTCGAGCCCAGCCTCGCCTGGAACCGGGCCTTCGCGCGCGAGGCGCTGGACTTCGTGCGCGACCGCGACGACAACATCTACTTCATGCCGATCCGGGCGTCGATCCGGGACTACCTGGGCGGACTGCTCTAGCGGTCCTGCGCTCGGCGCGGGCGTGCCGGTGCGAGCGGTCGCCACGCCGCGAGGGGGCGGCCGGCGTGTCCGCTCGGTCGGCTCAGTCGCCGCTCGACGTCGGCTTGCCGCCCTCGGCGTCGTAGCGCTTGAGGTGAACCGGCTTGCCGCGTCCGCGCAGCTGCAGGTTGAGCACCTCGACGAAGATGCTGAAGCCCATCGCGAAGTAGATGTAGCCCTTCGGGATGTGGAAGTGCAGCCCCTCGGCGACGAGCGACATGCCGATGAGGAGCAGGAACGAGAGCGCGAGCATCTTCACGGTGGGGTGACGTTCGACGAAGTCGCTGATCGCGCCCGCCGCGACCATCATGATGCCGACCGCGATCATCACCGCGATCACCATGACCGCGAGGTCGTCGGCCATGCCCACCGCGGTGATCACCGAGTCGAGGCTGAACACCACGTCGAGCAACAGGATCTGCGTGATCACGCCGGCGAAGGTGGCCGTCTTCGAGGTACTCGTGTCCTCGTCGTGGCCCTCGAGGTTCTCGTGGATCTCGTGGGTGGCCTTGGCGAGCAGGAACAAGCCGCCGGCGAGCAGGATGAGATCGCGCCCCGACACCTCGAGCGCGAACACGTCGAACAGTGGGCGGGTGAGCGAGATCACCCAGGCGATGGAGAACAGCAGCGCGATGCGCGTGAACATCGCCAAGCCCAGCCCGAGCGTGCGGGCGCGCGGCTGCTGCTCCTCGGGCAGCTTGCCCGCGAGGATGCTGATGAACACGATGTTGTCGATGCCGAGGACGATCTCGAGGATCGTCAGGGTCAGCAGGGCGATCCAGGCTTCGGGCGAAGCGATCCATTCCATGGGCCCACGTATACCGTGCGTGCCTCACGCCCCTCGCGGGGAGGGGGCGCCGATCAGTCGCTCGACGGAGCGGCGCCGGTCGCCGACCGAGCCGTGCCGACCCCGTCGATCCCGTCCCTCGGGGGCTCCCCCGGAAGGTCGCGCGGCGACGCTCCGGCGTCGCGTTCGATGAACGCCTCGAAGGCACGCCGGATCTGGGCGAGCAGCGAGCGCGAGACCTCGCCCTCGACGCGCGCCTCGGCGCTGCGCAGGAACTCGCGCAGGTCGGCGTCGTGGGCGTGCCGGCCGCTGCGCTGGTAGAGCAGCGCCTGCAGCGCCATGTCGACCAGGTTCATGTCGCGCACGAAGCGGGCGGCGGCGTCCCCCTTGTCTTCGTAGCGCTGCCAGTAGCCGCGCAGCCTGTCGCCGCGTGCGCCGAGCGCCCGCTCGAGGCGCTCCATGGCGCGCAGCTCGAGCTCAGCCTTCTCTTCGGCGCTGACCGAGCGCAGCGCCGGATCCTCGCTCGGCAAGGTCGTGGACGGTCGAGATCGCCAGCGCCTCGCCGGGATCGACGCCCGCGTCCTCGGCGAACAGGAGGCAGAGGAGCGACGTGCCCCAGCTGTGGGCGGCGACCGACTCGGGATCCACGATGCCTCGCAGCACCCAGCCTTGGCGCGCTTCGTCCTTCAGGCCGTAGGCGTGCAGGAGCGCGTCGAGATCGGGCGCGGCGTCGGGGTCGGCCGGCCGTGTTCGGGCAACGGAGCGGGCGCCGGTGTCGGAGGGGGCCATGGGGCCACGGAGCATAGCAGCGCGGCCGCGGAGCCCGTGTGCGATCTCCCGCGCCTGCGATCAGGCGGGGGCGGCCGCCTGATCGCCGTCCGCGTCGCCAGCGGCACCGGCGGCGTCGGACGAGGTCGCCTGGGGCGTGCCCGTCTTCGGCCCACCGCGCTCCGGCGTGTAGGCCAGCGACGGTGCGAGGTGGCGCTCGGCCTCGGCCATCGACCACCCCTTGCGGCGGGCGTAGTCGCGCACCTGGTCGCGCTCGATCGGACCGAGCCCGAAGTAGCGGGCATCCGGATGCGCGAAGTAGAGGCCCGACACCGAGGCGGCCGGATGCATCGCATCCGATTCGGTGAGCGTGATCCCCTCGCGTTCGGCATCGAGCAGGTCGAAGATCGTGCGCTTCTCGGTGTGATCGGGTTGCGCCGGGTAGCCGGGGGCCGGGCGGATGCCCCGGTAGCGCTCGCGGATGAGGTCGTCGTTGCTCAATCGCTCGTCCGGCGCGTAGCCCCAGAACTCGGTGCGAAGCCGCTCGTGGAGCCGCTCGGCGAAGGCCTCGGCGAGGCGGTCGGCGAGCACCTTGACGAGGATCGCGTTGTAGTCGTCCCCGTCGGCCTCGTAGCGCGCCGCGAGCTCGTGGGCTCCGTGCCCCGCGGTGACCGCGAAGGCCCCCACCCAGTCGTCGACACCGGCCGGCGCGACGTAGTCGGCCAGCGCCAGGTTGGGCCGGCCGGCGCGAGGCTCGCCCTGCTGGCGGAGCGTGTGCAGCCGGGCGGCCTCCGTCGCGCGCGCCTCGTCGGCCCACACGACGACGTCGTCGCCGTCGCGGTTGGCGGGGAAGATCCCCAGCACCCCGCTCGCCCGCAGCAGCCCGTCGTCGGCCATGCGGGCCAGCATGGCGGTGGCGTCGGCGTGGAGCGAGCGGGCCTCGGAACCCTTGATCGGGTCGTCGAGGATGGACGGCCAGCGTCCGCCGAGCTCCCAGGCCAGGAAGAAGGGGGTCCAATCGATCCGCTCGATCAGCTCGCCGAGCGGGTAGTCGGGGAAGCGGTGCACGCCGCTGCGGAGCGGACGCCGCACGTCGGCGTCGCCGCGGTCGAAGGGCATCGCGTTGGCGCGCGCGTCGGCCAGCGGGCGCAGGGTGCGTCCTTTGCGGCGGGCCTCGTGGGTGGCGCGAAGCTCGGCGTACCGCTCGCGAATCTCGGCCTCGAGGTCGGCGCGCTGGGAACCGATCGCGCGCGCGGTGACTCCGACGCTCCGGGAGGCGTCGACGACGTGCACGGTGAGCGCGTCGCGGACCGGTGCGATCTTCACGGCGGTGTGGATGCGGCTCGTGGTGGCGCCGCCGATCAGCAGCGGAAGGTCCATGCCGCGGCGCTGCATCTCGCGGGCTACGTGCACCATCTCGTCGAGCGACGGCGTGATCAGGCCCGACAGGCCGATCGCGTCGACGCCCTCGGCCTCGGCCGTCGCCAGGATCTTCTCGGCGGGAACCATCACGCCGAGGTCGAGCACCTCGTAGCCGTTGCAGGCGAGCACCACGCCCACGATGTTCTTGCCGATGTCGTGGACGTCGCCCTTGACGGTGGCCAACAGGATCTTGCCGGCCGATCGCGCGCCCTCGGACTCGGCCTCGAGGAAGGGCGTGAGGTAGGCGACCGCCTTCTTCATCACCCGGGCCGACTTCACCACCTGCGGGAGGAACATCTTGCCGGCGCCGAACAGGTCGCCGACCACGTTCATGCCGTCCATCA